>NZ_JAMJFM010000003.1:0-274864 GCF_023544705.1 Streptomyces sp. MCA2 | reverse complement strand
AGCCATGGGGGCCGTCTCCAGGCGGTGGGTGGGGTGGCGGGTGGTGGGGTGGCGGGCGGTGGGTTGCAGTGCGGTGGGGTGGTGGTCGGCCGACGGGGCGGGGAACCGACGGAGGAGGGGAGGCCCGCGCTCTCGGGGGGATACGGGCACAGGCACATCCGCATCCGCGTCCGCGGGCGAGGACGAGTACGAGGGCTTGGGCTAGGGCGAGGGCGCTACCTCTCCAGCACCACAGCAAGCCCCTGCCCCACGCCGATGCAGAGCGTCGCCAGTCCCGTACCGGAGCCGGCGGCCGCCAGTCGGTGGGCGACCGCGCCGGTGATCCGGGCGCCGGAGGCGCCGAGCGGATGCCCGAGAGCGATGGCGCCGCCGTGCGGGTTGACGAGGGCGGGGTCGAGATCGGGCCATCCGACCAGGCAGCCGAGCGCCTGGGCGGCGAACGCCTCGTTCAACTCGACGGTGTGCAGCGCCTCGAAGCCGCGTCCGGCCTTCTCCAGGGCCCGCCCGGCCGCCTCGACCGGACCGAGCCCGAAGTACTGCGGTGCGATGCCGGTAACGGCGCTGCTGCGGATCCGGGCGAGCGGTACGCACCCGGAGGCGCGCAGCCCCTGTTCGTCCATCAGGAGCAGCGCCGCCGCCCCGTCGCTCAGCGGGGAGGAGTTGCCGGCGGTGACGGCGCCTCCCCCGGCCTTCGGTCCGGCCGTCCCGCACCTCGCTTCGCCCGCCTTGCGGAAGGCGGGCCGCAGTTTTCCGAGCGCCTGGAGCGAGGTGTCCTCGCGGATGCCTTCGTCGCGGACCGCGGCCGCGCCCTCGGCATCGTCGCCGTACGGCACGACCTCCGCGTCGAACGCGCCGTCCTTCCAGGCCCGCGCCGCCTTCTCATGACTGGCCAGCGCATAAGTGTCCTGCTGTTCACGGGTGATGCCGTAGCGGTCGGCGATCAGTTCCGCGCCCTCGCCGAGGGCGACGGTCCACTCGTCGGGCATCCGCGGGTTGGTCAGCCGCCAGCCCAGGGTGGTGGAGTGCAGCGTCTGCGGCCCCGCGGGGAAGGCCCGTTCGGGCTTGGGCAGCACCCACGGCGCCCGGCTCATCGACTCCACCCCGCCGGCGACGGCCACGGAGGCATCGCCGAGCGCGACGGCCCTGGCGGCCTGGATGACCGCCTCCATTCCCGAGCCGCAGAGACGGTTGACCGTGACGCCGGGCACGGTCACCGGCAGCCCGGCGAGCAGCGCCGCCATCCGTGCCACATCGCGGTTCTCCTCCCCCGCGCCATTGGCGTTGCCGAGGTATACGTCGTCGATCCTGGCCAGATCCAGTCCCGGGGCGCGGTCCACGAGGGCCTTGACGACATGCGCGGCGAGGTCGTCGGGGCGGACCGCGGACAGCATGCCGCCGTATCTGCCGATGGGGGTGCGGACGGCGTCGACGACGTAGACGTCCCGCGGGCGGTCGATGAGCATCAGGCGTCCTTCCGGGAGCGGCGGGCGGCGAGTTCGGCGGCGGCGGGCGCGGTGGGTGTGTCGTGCGCGGTCGCGGCCGGAGTGTGGGGCGCGGACACAGCGGATGCGTCCTGCGCGGGCACAGCGGCCGAGTCATGCGCGGGCACCCCTGGAGTGCGGTGCGCGGGCGCCCCGGGGCCGGTGTGCGCGGGCGCCCCGGGGCGGGTGTGCGCGGGCGCCCCGGGGCGGGTGTATGTGGGCGCCTTCAGGGCGCGCAGGGCGGCGAGTTCGGCGGCGGTGGGCGGGGCGGTGACGCCGATCCGGTCGGCTTCCTTGAGGTCCCAGCCGGTCGCCTCCCGCACCTGATCGGCCGTCACTCCCGGGTGCAGATCCGTGAGGACGAGTTCAGCGGTGAGCGGGTCGGGGCGCAGCACACCGAGGTCGGTGATGACCGCGGTCGGTCCGGCGCCGGGCAGTCCGAGCGCCGCCCGGTCCCTGGGGCCGCTGCCGTGGCCGAGGGTGGTCACAAAGTCCAGCGCACCGACGAAGTTACGGCGGCTGTGCCGCAGGACCATCAGCACCAGCCCGCAGTTGGCGGCGATTTCGGGGGCGCCGCCCGCACCGGGCAGCCGCCCCTCGGGCCTGCCGGGGCCGCGCCGGACGACGGTGGTGTTGATATTGGCGAACCGGTCGACCTGCGCGGCGCCGAGGAAGCCGACATCGATCCGGCCGCCCTGCAACCAGTAGTTGAACATCTCGGGCACGGACACCACCGCGTCCGCGGTGTCGGCCAGCTCACCGTCCCCGATGGAGAGCGGCAGCCGGGTCGGCTTGGAGCCGATGGTGCCGGACTCGTAGACCAGCACCAGATCCGGATTGACCGTGCGGCGGGCGAGGTTGGCGGCCGTACTGGGCAGCCCGATGCCGACGAAGCAGGTCCGCGCACCCGCCAGGGCACGGGCGGCATTGACCTCCATCAGCTCGTCGGGGGTGCACTCCGGGGCGGGCTCCGGGGCCGCCCCAGGGACGGGCTCCGGGGCGGCTTCGGGGACGGTCTCAGGGGCGGCCTCAAGGGCGGTCTCAGGGGCGGTCTCATGGGCGTGCGCCGACGACGGAGCCGCGGCCACCACGGCAGCAGTGGCTCCGGCCACCGACACCGCCGTCGCCACCCGGGCCGGTTCCACCGCCTCTCCCTTCTCCTCTCCTTCCGCCCCCTCCCCCTGCTCCCCGGGCCTCTCCGCCTCCTTGGGCTTCCCTGACTCCTCCAGCTCCCCGGACTCCCCGGGCCCCCCAGGCTCCAAGCGCACACACTCCCCCAGCCATCGCCCGAACGCCGCCCGGTCCCGCGAAATGGCGTCCCATTCCCGGTAGAAGGCGTTGTCCCGGACCGAATAGCCGGCCGCGTAGGACGGATGGGCGCCGCCGGGGACGAGCGCGACCGCGTCGACGACCCATGTGGGCAGGACGACGCCGCCGGGACGGGGCTCCAGGGTGTCGACGACTTCCTCGACGGTGACCAGTACGCGCCGGGCGGCCAGCGCCGCCTCCTTCTGGATCCCCGTCAGGCCCCACAGCTGGACGTTGCCCGCCCGGTCGGCCTGCTGCGCATGGATGACCGTGACGTCGGGGTTGAGGGCGGCGACGGCGGCCAGCTCCTCGCCGGTGAACGGGCAAACGACGGTGGAGACCGTGGGCGTACGGGCCGGGATGTCGCTGCCGCGGTAGCCGCGGAGCACGGCGAACGGGAGTCGTGCCGCGCCCGCGGCGTAGCGGTTGGCCATCCCGGCATGGCTGTGCTCGTCGATCTCCAGCGGGGCGGGCCAGCCGTTCTCGACCGCGTCCCGGAAGCGGTGCAGCGATCCGACACCCGGATTGCCACCCCAGGAGAAGACCAGCTTGGCGGCCACGCCCGCGCCGATCAGCTGGTCGTAGACCACGTCCGGGGTCATCCGGGCCAGCGTGAGGCCCTTGATGCCCTGACGGATGATCTCGTGCGCCGCGGCGAACGGGATGAGGTGGGTGAACCCCTCCAGCGCCACGGTGTCTCCGTCATGGATCAGCTCCGCGACGGCATCGTGCAGGGAACGGATGTCGGCCATGTCCTCACCCTCGGTTCGTGCCGGGGCATGGCCTCAACGACCGCCCCATCTCCACTTGTTCGCACAGTGAACTTAAGTTCATAATTGAGCCGCCTTGAGTTTGGACCCCGCCCCCGGCCCTGTCAACGGTCCGCCCGGGTACGGTTCCGACCAGATCGCCGCACCATGGAGAGGCCATGACCCAGCCCGCCGCCACCACCCCGTCCGCACCGCCGGCGCCGCCGCCAGAAGCGGTGGGGCCGCTGATGCGCAGCCTGTCCGTGCTGCGGGAGCTGGCGGCCGGCGGCGGCCGGCAGCCGGTCGGCGACCTGGTGCGCCGAACCGGTCTCGCCCGCTCCACCGTCGACCGGGTGCTGAGCACGCTCGCGCGCCTGGGCTACGTACGGACCGAGGGCCGGGACGCGGTGCTCGCGCCGCGGCTGCTGGAGCTCGGCAACGCCTACCTCGCCGCCTCCGAACTCCCCGACCGGCTCGGCCCGCTCGCCGACCGGCTGGCCGACGAGCTGGACGAGTCGGTCTCCCTCGCGGTGCCGGACGGCGACGGGGTGCGCTTCGTCCACCAGGCGACCCGCCGCCGCGCCATGTCGCTCGCCTTCCGCATCGGCGATCTGCTGCCCGCCGAGCGGGGCGCGCCGGGCGCGCTGTTCGCGGATCGCTGGGACGCGGCGGACTGGCGGCGCTGGCGCTCACGCCGCGCGGCCGACCCGACGGACGCGGGCTTCCCTGCGGTGCCGCCGCGGCGCGCCGAGGACGGGACGGGTGACGACGCCGGGCCGGGCCCGGACGCAGGCTCGCCCGCCGGTTTCGAGGCCCAGGTGGCCGCCGCGCGCGACGCCGGCTGGTCCCTGGACGACCAGCTCATCGAACCGGGCCTGGTCGCGGTGGCCATGCCGGTCCGCGACACCGCCGGCCGCCCGGTCTGCGCACTCAGCGTCGTCAGCCACACCAGCCGGCTGAGCGCTGCCGAACTGCCCGACGCGGTACTCCCCCGCCTCCGCGAGACGGTCTGTGCGATGGAGTACGCCCTGAGCCTCCCCCGGGACGCGGCATCCGCCCCCGACACGGCGCCCGGCCCGTCCCACCCCGCCCATGCCACCTGGATGCGCGCGTCCAAGCAGGAACTGGGCCCCGAATTCGTCGAATCGATGGCCCGCGGGCTGATCACCCTCACCGCGTTCGGCGCCGGCCGCGCCGAACTCCCGCTCACCGCCGTCGCGGAGGCCACCGGCCTGGCCCGCGCGACCGCCCGCCGCGCCCTGATCACGCTGGAACACCTGGGCTACCTCGCCACCGACGGCAAGCTCTTCCGCCCGACCCCGAAGGTGCTGGAGCTGGGCTTCGCCCCTCTCTCGGGCCTCACCCTGCCCGCCCTCGCCCAGCCGCACCTTGTCGCACTGGTCGAGCGGGTGCACGACTCCGCCTCGATGGCGGTCCTCTCCGGCGACGACATCCAGTACGTCGCCCGGGTCCCCACCGTGCGCATCATGAGCGTCAACATCACCCTGGGCACCCGCTTCCCCGCGTACCCGACCTCCATGGGCCGCGTCCTCCTTGCCGACCTCCCCCCGGCCGAACTCTCCGCGCGACTGGCCCGCACCGACCTCGCACCCCTCACCCGCCACACCGTGACCGATCCCCGACAGCTCCTCGCCCTCCTGGAAGAGGTCCGCTCCCACGGCTTCGCCCTGGTCGACGAGGAACTGGAAGAGGGCCTGCGCTCCCTCGCCGTCCCCGTACGCGACCGCACCGGCCGCGTCGTCTCCGCCGTCAACGTCTCCACCCACGCGGGCCGTTGCACCGCCGACGAGGCCCGCGAGGCCCTCCTCCCGGCCCTGCGCAGCGCCGCCGCCGCCATCGAGGCGGACCTGTGGGTGGCGGGGAGGTACGCACGCATTCCGGTGCTGTGACGGGTACCCGGCCGCGTCCCGACACTCCTCGCGCAAACGGCCGCGCACGGCGCGCGCGGGTGAGGAGTTTTGCATTCCGCATTCCGGGACCCACCGGGTGGATACTTTTTTATTGCGACTGCTCCGCGGAGCAAAAGATGTCGTGTTAGCCTGCGGGCGCGGTCAGTTCGGGGGACGACCGCACGGGGGGTGCTTTCGCTTTCGCGTCGGCGTCGGCTGTGCGCATGCATTTTCTCCCGGGCTCCGGCCGCGTCCCCTTACGGGGACACATACCGGTTACCGGAAGGCATAGACAGCACGCATGAACAAGCTCGGTATTTCCTTGGCCGGCGCCGCACTCAGCGGCGTCGTCGCCCTCTCGTCGGCCACCCCGGCGCTCGCCGGTCCCGCGGGCGCGGACCGCACGGCTCCCAAGGCATCGACCGTCTCGGCGAACCCGCAGGTGACGGCGGCCGTCAGCAGGGCGCAGAAGCTCAAGCGGCTCAACCAGCTGACCGAGAAGTACGGCATGCCGCTTTGGGAGAACACTCGCGTCAAGTGGCAGGACGGGCACGACAAGTACCGCTTCGACTGGTCGACCGACGGCTGCTCGGGCGTCACCGACAACCCCGGCGGATTCCATTTCTGGGAGTCCTGCGCCCGGCATGATTTCGGTTACCGCAATTACAAGAAGATGCATGAATTCAGCCGCGCGCACAAGAAGCGGGTGGACGATTCCTTTCACTACGACATGCAGAGTGTCTGCAAGCGCCAGTGGGGCCCGTACAGCCAGGCCCAGCGCAAGGGGTGCCTGAAGGTCGCGAAGAAGTACTACGACGCGGTCCGGGCCCTCGGCCACCTGTGAGGTGACGGCCGCTCTGCGGGCGGGCCCCGCTGAGTTCCTGGCGGGGTGAACTGCACTTCCCGATACCGGCCCCTTGGCCCCGATGCCGGAACCCGGCCCGCACACACTCCACGGGCTGGGCATTCCGGCATCGGGGCAACTGAGCATCGGGGCAACTGGGCAAGGGCGTGCGGGCGAGGCCCCGCGAACTACTCGGCGCCGAGCGGCGCCGATGAGGGGGACGCCGGGGCCGCCGCCGGCCGGCCGATGCGCCGGGCGAGCGGCACCAGGCCGATGGCGAGCGAGCCCAGCAGACCGGCCAACGCAAAGGCGGTGAAGCCGAGTTGGTCGTTGCCGGTGGCGGCGAGGGTGCCGCCCAGCCAGGGGCCGGCCACCGCGCCGGTACGGCCGATACCGGTGACCCAGCCGATGCCGGTGGCCCGTTCGGCGGCCGGATAGACGCGGTGGGCCGCCGCGTAGACCATCACCTGTGCGCTGAAGAGCCAGACACCGGTGACGGCCACGACCACATAGGTGAGGCCGAGCGGCAGATGCGCTCCGAGCAGCAGGGCGCCGGCGGCGGTCAGCAGGAACCAGAGGGCGGAGACCCTGACCGGGCCGTAGCGGTCGGCGGTGCGGCCCGCGATCAGCATGCCGACGATCCCGCCCGCGTTGATGATGAGCAGGAAGCTGACCGAGGACGTGAGGCCGTACCCGGCGGCCCGCATCATCTGCGGCAGCCAGGTGCTCACGCCGTAGACCAGGAGCAGACCGCAGAACGAGGCGAGCCACAGCAGCGGCGTCGCCCAGCGTGCGCCGGGGCGGAAGAGGGCGAGGATCGCGGCCAGCCGGCCCTTGGCCCCCTGGGCGGGGGCATCGGCGGGTACGGGGCGGGCCATGCCGTAGCGGTCGGCGACCGCATCGGCCTCGGCGGTACGGCCCTTGGCGAGCAGCACACCGGGCGATTCCGGCAGCAGGCGCAGCAGCAGCGGGGCCGCGACGACCGCGGGCAGCACCCCGGCCCAGAACACCCAGCGCCAGCCGAGCGCGGGCGCCAGCGTCAGCCCCAGGCCCGTCGCGAACATGCCGCCCGCGTGGTACGAGGTCATCAGCAGGCCGGTGGCGAGGGCGGCCCGGCGGGGCGGTGCGAACTCCATCACCAGGGAGAGGCAGAGGGGCATCAGACCGCCGAGGCCCAGGCCCGCCAGGAAGCGGCCGGCGCCGAACGGGCCGGGCGCGCCGGACAGCGCGCAGACCGCCGACCCGGCGGAGAACAGCAGCACGCTGGTGACCAGGACCGGGCGGCGGCCCAGCCAGTCGGTGAGGGTGCCGGTGCCGAGGGCACCGATCAGCATGCCGAAGGTGGTCCAGCTGCCGATCGTGCCGGCCCCGCCGGAGGTGAGGCCGAGGCCGGGGTCGTCGAGCATGTGCGGCATGACGGCGCCGTAGATGTTGACGTCCATACCGTCGAAGAAGACGGCGAGCCAGCACAGCGCCAGGACGGGCGCGACGGAGCGGAAGGTGTGACGGCCGGGGCCCGGGGGCGGGCCGGGGGGTGTTCCTGCGGACGGGTCGGTGGCGGGCGGCGGAGGGCCGGTGGGAGACATGGGGACCTCGGATTCACGAGGCACGAGGCGCGACGCATGCAGCACGAAGGGCGACGCGCGAAGTGACGCTCGGAGGGCAGAAGTTCGCCTGGTGAACTTTCGTTCGCGAAGTGGTCGGCATGGATCATCTGCCGGAGTCCCAGGGCTGTCAATGCCTCGCGCACGTCTTCATGGCCGGAGGCGCATACGGCACAGCGGACCGCGGCCAGGCCGGCGGGCCGGGTGACGTCCGCTCAGTCGTCGCGCGTGCCGCCGTCGCCGCGGCCCTCCCCGTGGCGGCCGTCGCCACGGCCCCCGTCGCCGTCACCACCGCCCTCACCGCCACGCTGACCGCCGTCCGCCCCGGCCCCCTCCGCCCCGTCGGCGCCCGTCCTCTCGGCTCCCGCCTCCTCGGCACCCGATTCGCCGACACCCGCTCCCTCAGCGCCCGCCTTCGCCGACGCCTTCGCCGCCGTCCGCCGTGCGGCCTCCTCGCGGGCCGCGGCCGTGGCGACCGACGGCCACACCCGGTCGAGTGAGGCGTTCGTCGCGGCCCCGACCAGCACCGCGAAGGCTGACACACCGATCCACAGGAGTACCGCGACCGGCGCGGCCAACGAGCCGTAGATGGTGGGCCCCTCGACCGTCGAGGTGAGATAGAGCCGCAGCAGGAAGCTGCCGAGCACCCACATACCGAGCGCGACCACCGCACCCGGAATGTCCTCCGGCCAGGGCGAACGGACCGGAACGGACGCGTGGTAGAGCGTGGTCAGAAAGGCGACCGACAGGAGCAGGACGACCGGCCAGTACAGCGCCC
Organism: Streptomyces sp. MCA2; assembly: GCF_023544705.1. Classification (NCBI taxonomy): domain Bacteria; kingdom Bacillati; phylum Actinomycetota; class Actinomycetes; order Kitasatosporales; family Streptomycetaceae; genus Streptomyces; species Streptomyces sp. MCA2. Next base: position 266,190 of record NZ_JAMJFM010000003.1, on the reverse strand, counting down.
GGATGATGTGCTCACTGGACGGCAGCCAGCTCACGACGGTGTCGGGCCCGGCCACCATCAGCGGCAGGGCGACGGCGCCGACGACGAGCGCGGCGAGGTACAGCGCGAACGCCAGCAGCCGGGTCCTGATGATGCCGCGCCGGCCGTCGAGCCCGTACATGATGGTGATGGTGTCGACGAAGACGTTCATCGCGCGGGACCCGGACCACAGGGCGATGGCGAAGCCGAGCGAGATGACGTCCGGGCGGCGGCCGGTGAAGACGTCGGTGAGCAGCGGCCGGGCGATCTCGTTCACGCCCTTGGCGGACAGGACGGTGCCGGCGGCGCCGAGGATGTGCCGGCGGACGCTGTCGATGGTGTCGTGCCCGATCCATGCGTTCGTATAGCCGAGCACGCCCAGGAGCCCGAGGATCAGCGGCGGCAGCGACAGCAGGCTCCAGAAGGCGGCCTCGGCGGCCAGGCCGGTGACGCGGTACTTCATGCAGGAGTTGACGGTGTCCTTGAGCAGGAGCCAGGCCAGCCGACGCTTGGAAACGTTGCGGTAGAGGGCGCGGGCCTTGGTCAGACGGCCCGCGGGCCGCTCGGTTGGTTCGTTTGCCTGCTGCACCTCCTTACCGTATCTGGCATGGCAGCCACCACTCACACGGTCACGAACCAGCCTCCGCCGCTGGTCGGATACGACGTCTTCGCCGGCGACGCGGCCCTGACGGAGGGCGTCGGCCGGTATGTCGCCGACGTCCGGCTCGACGAGGTACGCGAAGAACTGAGCACGCTGGGGAAGGCGGCCGGCTCCGCGCACGCCCGGCGCTGGGGCGAGCAGGCCAACGCGAACCCACCGGTCCTGCGCACCCATGACCGCTACGGCCACCGCATCGACGAGGTGGAGTTCCACCCGGCCTGGCACCGGCTGCTCGGCCATGCGGTCACGGCCGGGCTGACCGGCGCCTGGGGCCGGCCGGACGGCCATGTCCGCCGCACCGCCGGCTTCCTCGTGTGGACGCAGGCCGAGGCGGGGCACGGCTGCCCGCTGTCGATGACCCATGCGGCGGTGCCCACGCTGCGCGCCGAGCCCGAGCTGGCGGCCGAGTGGGAGCCGTTGCTGACCTCGCAGGTGTACGAGCACGAGCTGCGCCCGGTCGCCGAGAAGGGCGGCGCGCTGGCCGGGATGGCCCTGACGGAGAAGCAGGGCGGCAGCGACCTGCGGGCCCTCACGACCCGCGCCGAGCCGCTGGCCGCCCCCGGCGAATACGTACTGACCGGTCACAAGTGGTTCTGTTCGGCGCCGATGTCGGACGCCTTCCTGGTGCTGGCCCGGGCGCCGGGCGGGCTCACCTGCTTTCTGCTGCCGCGGGTGCTGCCGGACGGGAGCCGCAACTCCTTCCGTATCCAGCGGCTCAAGGACAAGCTCGGCAACCGCTCGAACGCCTCCGCGGAGGTCGAGTTCGACGGGGAGAGCTGGGCGCGCCGGGTCGGCGAGGAGGGGCGCGGAGTGGCGACGATCATCGAGATGGTCGCGGCGACCCGGCTGGACTGTGTCAGCGCGTCGGCGGCGGTGATGCGGCAGGCGGTGGCGCAGGCGCTGCACCACACCGCGCACCGGGAGGCCTTCGGCGACCGGCTGATCGACAAGCCGCTGATGCGCAATGTGCTGGCCGATCTGGCGCTGGAGTCGGAGGCGGCGACCGCCCTCGCGCTGCGCCTGGCGGCGGCGTACGACGCCGACACCGAGCAGGACCGGCACTTTCTGCGGCTGGCGGTGCCGGCGGCGAAGTACTGGGTGACCAAGCGCTGCACGCCGATGGTGACCGAGGCGCTGGAGTGTCTGGGCGGCAACGGTTACGTGGAGGAGTCGGGACTGCCGCGGCTGCTGCGCGAGGCCCCGCTCAACTCGATCTGGGAGGGGTCAGGCAATGTCCAGGCGCTGGACGTACTGCGGGCCCTGCGGCGCGAACCCGAGGCGCTGCACGCGTTCCTGACCGAGATCGGGGCGGCGCGGGGCGCGGATCACCGGCTGGACCGGGCGATCACCGGGATGCTCACCGAGCTCGCCGATCTGGAGGGCATCGAGGCGCGGGCCCGACGGCTGGTGGAGCGGATGGCGCTGGTGCTCCAGGGTTCGCTGCTGGTGCGCCACGCCCCGTCCGAGGTCGCGGACGCCTTCTGCGCCGGCCGGCTCGGCGGTGACGCGGGCGCGGCGTTCGGGACGCTGCCGCACACGCTGGATCTTGCGGCCGTGGTGGCGCGGGCGCGGCCGGTGGCCGAGGGCGAGGACTGAGGGCTGAGCGCGGTACCGGCCCGACGCGGCGGCGGCTCCCCGTCGCCTCCGGGCCCTCGCCTCGCAGGACGACGGGGACAGGGGGTCGCCGCCGCCGCGTCGGTTCAGGGAGCGGTGCCGCGCCGACACGGCACCGCTCCCGGTTCAGGGTGTCCCGGGCGCTGCCGCACGGCCGTCGGCCGACTGCGGCTGATATGCGGTCAGGACGTCGGCCGCGGGCCGCCGGGGGACCTCGTGGTGGACGGCGGGACGGACGGCAGGTGCGCGACGCACCCCCTCGTCCACCGCGCTCACCACGACGCGCAGGGAGCGGCCACCATGGTGAGCCCCCTCCTGGCCGTGCCGACATCGCGCCTGGCGGCCGATGGAATCCCGGCGACAGCCGGCGGTTCCCCGACGGGTGACCGGCGAACCCCCGGTGGCGAGACGCCATCGGCCGCTCCGGCCAGCCTTCCGGGAACGCGTCATGGGCGACAACGGTTGCAGTGCGTTGCAGTGCCCGGAGACCAACCGGGACAATGGCGCTTCGAGAGCGGACCGTTGAGCGCACGAGGGGCACGAAGGGCACCAAGGGCACGACCCCGAGGGACGAGGAACAGGGCACTACGGAGAGCAGCGTGAGCGACAGAGCGATCGACAGTGCCATCTGGTCGGCCCAGGACAACCGCGCCACCGCCCACCGCCTCGCCACGGTCCACGAGGCGGTGCTCGCGGGCGAGGTTGCGCCCGGCGATTCCTCCGGCATGCCCCGGGCGGTGATCGGTGAATCCTGGCGCCGGGTGCTGATCTCGGGCGTCGACCCGGACCGGGACCGGCCCCAAATCCTGCTGCCCGTGGCGGAGTTGGAACGCCGTCGGCAGGTGTCGCAGCTGACGGCGGTGCTGCCGGTGTTCAACGAGGGGCTGCTGCCCTCCGCCGACGCCGCACAGCAGATCATGGTCGTCACCGACGCCGAGGGCCGGGTGCTGTGGCGGGAGGGCAGCGCGCCGGTGCGGCGGATGGCCGACCGGCTCGGCTTCGACAAGGGGGCCTGCTGGACGGAGGACGTCGTCGGCACCAACGCCATCGGCACCGCGCTGGTGGCCCGCCGGCCGGTGCTGGTGCACTCCGCGGAGCATTTCGTCCGCAGCCACCAGCAGTGGACGTGTGCCGCGGCGCCGCTCCACGACCCCCGCGACGGGCGCCTGTTGGGCACCGTGGACATCAGTGGTCCGGCGCCCTCCTTCCACCCCACGACGCTCTCGCTGGTGTCCGCGGTCGCCCGGCTCGCCGAGGGTGAGCTGCGCAGCCGCCATCATCTGTCCCTGGAACGGCTGCGGTCGAGCGCGGCGCCGGTGCTGGCGCGGATCGGCGGGCAGGCGCTGGCCGTGGACCCGAGCGGCTGGATCGCGGGGGTGACGGGACTGACGCCGCAGGACCGGGTGGCGCTGCCCAAGTCGCCCGAGGCCGGGCCGCTGTGGCTGCCGCGGTACGGCATGTGCACCCTGGAGCCGTTACCCGGCGGCTGGCTGGTCCGTGTCGGGCGGCAGGAGCAGGACGCCGGGCCGAGCCGGGTGGTGCTGGACGTCAGCGGGCGGGACGGCTCGACGGTCACCGTCAGCGGACCGGCCGGCAGCTGGTCGCACGAGCTGACCCCGCGCCATGCCGAGCTGCTGTTCGTCCTTGCCGCGCATCCGCAGGGACGCAGTGCCGCCGAACTCGCCCGGGACCTCTTCGGCGACGACAGCCGTACGGTCACCGTGCGGGCCGAACTGTCCCGGCTGCGCCGCCATCTCGCGAGTGTGCTGGCGCACCGGCCGTACCGCTTCGCGGACGGAGTGGAGGTGGAGCTCCGGCTGCCGCCGCGGCCGGCTCAGCTGCTGCCGCAGTCGTCGGCGCCCGCGGTGGCGGCGGCGCGGCGGGGGTGACGGGCCGGGGGATGGTCCGGGGAGAGCGGGGTCCAGGGGCCGGGGGTCCGGGGCCCGGGGGCCGGCGGCCCGGCGGCGAAAATCGGATGCGGACGCGCGTTCCCCCTCGTAGGGTGACGGCACTCTGACATCAGCTCTCCAGAAGGACGTCGCAGAACGGGAGCAGCCCGCGCGCAGCGAACGCGCGGTGCCGAACGAGTGGGCGACATGACAATCCGCGATCACTCATGCCCGTTCGTCCTTCTGGAGGACCTTCCATGTCCGTAGGCCTCGGCCTTCCCATCGGCGATCCCGCACAGCTGCTGAGCTGGGCACGGCGCGCCGAAGCCACCCCCTTCACCACCGTCGCCCTGCTCGACCGGCTGGTGTTCGGCAACCCCGAACCGCTGATCACGCTGGCCACCCTGGCCGGCGCCACCTCCCGGATCCGGTTGCAGACCGAGGTGCTGCTCGCCCCGCTGCACCGTACGACGCTGCTCGCCAAGCAGGCCGCCACGCTCGATCTGCTGTCCGGCTCGCGCTTCACCCTCGGCATCGGCATCGGCGGACGCGACGACGACTATCTGGCCGCCGGTGTCGACCTCCGCACCCGCGGCCGGCGGCTCGACCGGCAGCTGGCGACCATGCGGCGCATCTGGTCCGGGGAGCCGCTCTCCGAAGACGTCGGCCCGATCGGTCCCGCCCCCGCGCGGCCCGGCGGGCCCGAGGTGCTGTTCGGCGGGTTCGTGCCCGCCGTGATGGAGCGCGTGGCCCGCTGGGGAGACGGCTTTCTCGGCGCCGCCCTCCCGGCCCCCGCCATGGACGGCCTCTTCCGTGAGGTGGAGGCGGCCTGGTCCCGGGCCGGCCGTACGGGCCGGCCGCGGCTGCTGGCCCAGGTCAATGTCGCGCTCGGCCCGGAGCCGACCCTCGACCGTGCCCGCGAGGAACTGCGCGCGTACTACCAGCCGAGCAGCTACACCGACCATGTCGTGAAGGGGCTGCTCACCACCGGGGCGCAGATCCGCGAGGCGGTGGCCGCGTTCCGGGCGATCGGCGCGGACGAGGTGATGCTCTACTGCTGGTCCCCGGACCCGGACCAGGTCGAGCGGCTGGCCGATGTGGTGTTCCCGGCGCCGTAACCGGCACGGCCCATGGCGGGCGACGCAGCGATGCGGCGCCCGCCACCCGTTCGGCCGTCTGCTGTCGCCCCCGCCCCCAGGCGCGCCTAGCGTGCCGACAGCGGACCCGTGCACCCCGGGGACGGGCACCCGGGACGCGCGGCCACGGGAGGTGAGCGATGAGCCCGACAGGCCCGCCGGAAGCGACGCCCGGGGAGCCCGCGGCCGCACGCCGGCCCAGGTGGGGCGTGCTGGCGCTGGCCGGGCTCATCGGGATCGGCATGGTGCGCCAGGGACTGTCCGGTGAGGCGGACGGGCCGCCGCAGCCGGGGGCGGACACCGCGCTCTTCCCCGGCGACCTCCCGCCCGACGGCCCCGCGCCGCCGCCGCTGTCCCGTTCCTCCCCCTCCCGGGTGGCGATTCCGTCGATCGCGGTATCGGCCCCGCTGATGCCGCTGGGCCTGGACAAGGACGGCCTGATCAAGGCCCCGCCGGCCGACGCCCCCCGGCTGGCGGGCTGGTACGAGGACGCGCCGACCCCCGGCGAGAACGGCACCGCCGTCATCGTCGGCCATGTCGACAGCGGCAGCGGGCCCGCGGTCTTCTACGGGCTGGGCGCCCTGGAGAAGGGCAGGACGATCCGGGTGACCCGCGAGGACGGGCGGACGGCGGTCTTCGAGGTCTACGGCACCCAGGTCTTCGACAAGCGGAAGTTCCCCGCCCGGAAGGTCTACGGCACCACCGGACGCCCCGAGCTGCGCGTCCTGACCTGCGGCGGCGACTACTCGGCGGACTCCGGCTACGCGGGCAACGTGGTGGTCTTCGCCCGGATGACGGGCACCGGCTAGGGCCGTCCCGCCCCCGCTCATCCGACCACGTCATCCGGATTCGTAGCCGGGGCCCGTCGTCCGGCCTCGCCGTTCGGCCCCGTCGTCCGGACCGCCTCCCTCCCCGAGCACCGGTGATGCCCGCCCACATCGGCCGCGCCTGCCTCACCTGCCGCACCGACCACGCCCCACACTGTGAGCCGGTGTCTCACGATTCGGGACGACGGTCCTCCGCACCGCCCGCTCCCCCGCCCCTCCCGCCCCCAGGGCCGGGCCCGGGCCCCGGATCCCGGTGTGATGTGCTGGCCCCATGAGCCTCTCGGTCACCACGTGGTACCTCGAACAGACCTCGCGCACCGATCTGTCCCCCGCCACGGGACCGGCGGCCGAGCAGGACGTCCGTATCATCCGGTCCGAGGTGCCATCGCCCGAATTCAGCCGCTTCCTCTACACGGCGGTCGGCGGGGACGTCACCTGGACCGACCGGCTGACGTGGCCGTACGCCCAGTGGGCGGCACACCTCGGGCGCCCCGGCGTGGAGACCTGGGTGGCGTACGAGCGCGGCACCCCCGCCGGGTTCATCGAGCTGGCGGCGGACGCGGACGGCTCGGTGGAGATCACCTACTTCGGGCTCCTCCCGGATTTCCGGGGGCGCCGGATCGGCGGGCATCTGCTCGCATACGGGATCGAGCGGGCCTGGGACCTGGCCGAGCGGTGGCCGGGGCTGGCGCCGACCGAGCGGGTGTGGGTGCATACGTGCAGCAAGGACGGTCCGCATGCGATGGCCAACTACCAGCGGCGCGGCTTCCGGCTGTACGACACCACGGTGACCGAGGAGCCCGACGTACCGGCTCCCGGACCCTGGCCCGGCGCGGGGCCCACCACCGCCGGCACGCCCGCCGGGGAGTGATCGACACCACACCGTCTCGCGATGCGGGACAGAGGTGTCCAAACTCTGGATAACGGTGGACTGGCCGGAGAGCGGCGTGACACGCTTCCGTCATGTCTCGAGCTGGAATTGCCTTGGTGAGTCGGCGGCACGTCGACCTCGGCCGCATGTCCAGCGCCATTTGTCGGGCGGGCTGAGGCTGTATTCCCCAGGGGTCTTCGGCCCCGGGCAGCACCCAGCACCACCGAACCTCACGCCGTCCCCACCGTTGCGGACGCGCTGACCCCCTCGATCCGCAGACCTTCCCGACGCGTGTGCCACGCGCCGCCTTTCGGTATGTCTGCGCAGGTCACCGCGGGTGTCCAGCGCCCCGTCCGCTTTTTTTGAGCCCGCCCAGAAGGACGTACACCCATGGCCGCCTCCCCCGAACTCCCCGCAGCTGCCACGACCCGCCGCAAGGCCGGACGCCACCGCGGCGAGGGCCAGTGGGCCGTTGGCCACCACACACCGCTCAACGGCAACGAGCAGTTCAAGAAGGACGACGACGGTCTCAATGTGCGGACACGCATTGAGACGATCTACTCCAAGTCCGGTTTTGACTCCATCGACCCCAACGACCTGCGCGGGCGGATGCGTTGGTGGGGCCTGTACACCCAGCGCAAGCCCGGGATCGACGGCGGCAAGACCGCGATCCTGGAGCCGGAGGAGCTGGACGACAAGTACTTCATGCTGCGGGTCCGCGTCGACGGCGGGCGGCTGTCCGTGGCCCAGCTGCGTGCGATCGGCGAGGTCTCGGAGCAGTACGCCCGCGGCACCGCGGACATCACCGACCGGCAGAACATCCAGCTGCACTGGATCCGCATCGAGGACGTCCCCGCCATCTGGGAGAAGCTGGAGGCCGTCGGGCTCTCCACGACCGAGGCCTGCGGTGACTGCCCGCGCGTGATCATCGGCTCCCCGGTGGCCGGCATCGCGGCGGACGAGATCCTCGACGGCACCCCCGCCGTCGACGAGATCCACGACCGCTACATCGGCAGCAAGGAGTTCTCCAACCTGCCGCGCAAGTTCAAGACCGCGATCTCCGGCTCCCCCGTCCAGGACGTGGTCCACGAGATCAACGACGTGGCCTTCGTCGGCGTCGTCCACCCCGAACACGGCCCCGGCTTCGACCTCTGGGTCGGCGGCGGCCTGTCCACCAACCCCAAGCTCGCCCAGCGCCTGGGCACCTGGGTGCCGCTGGACGAGGTCGCGGACGTCTGGGCCGGTGTCGTCGGCATCTTCCGCGACTACGGCTACCGCCGGCTGCGCACCCGCGCCCGGCTGAAGTTCCTGATGGCGGACTGGGGTCCGGAGAAGTTCCGCCAGGTGCTGGAGGACGAGTACCTCCAGCGCAAGCTGGCCGACGGCCCCGCGCCCGAGGAGCCGGTCTCCAAGTGGCGCGACCACATCGGTGTGCACCAGCAGCAGGACGGCCGCTTCTACGTGGGCTTCGCCCCGCGCGTCGGCCGGGTCGACGGCACCACCCTCACCAAGATCGCCGAACTGGCCGCCGACCACGGCTCCGACCGGCTGCGCACCACCGTCGAGCAGAAGATGATCATCCTCGATGTGACGCAGGACCAGGTCGACTCGCTCGTCGCCGGGCTGGAGGCGCTGGACTTCCAGGTCAACCCCTCGCCGTTCCGGCGCGGCACGATGGCCTGCACCGGTATCGAGTTCTGCAAGCTCGCCATCGTCGAGACCAAGGGCCGGGGCGCCTCGCTCATCGACGAGCTGGAGCGCCGGATGCCGGACTTCCAGGAGCCGGTCACCATCAACCTCAACGGCTGCCCGAACGCCTGCGCCCGTATCCAGGTCGCGGACATCGGCCTCAAGGGCCAGCTGGTCCTGGACGACGACGGCAACCAGGTCGAGGGCTACCAGGTGCACCTGGGCGGCGCGCTGGGCCTGGAGGCCGGCTTCGGCCGCAAGGTCCGCGGCCTGAAGGTCACCGCCGACGAACTCCCCGACTACGTCGAGCGGGTGCTGCGCAACTTCGAGTCGCAGCGCACGGACGACGAGCGGTTCGCCCAGTGGGCGGCCCGTGCGGAAGAGGGTGCGCTGAAGTGAGCGAGCCTCGGCGCGCGGCGCCGGCTGGACTGAGAAGCCGCGCAGTGACGAAGGAACGAGCAGTGACGAGGGAAGCCGGCGCATCCGAGCGCGCCGAGGCTGAGCGGGGGACGCCGTGAGTGAACGTGCCGCGCCGTTCTACTGCCCGTACTGCGGGGACGAGGACCTACAGCCTTCCGAGGAAGGCCATGGCGCCTGGGAATGCCGGTCCTGTAGCCGGGCGTTCCGGCTGAAGTTCCTGGGCCTGCTGGCCCAGGGGCTGACCGGCAAGACCCCTGCCGCACCCGACGGAGGCGAGTCGTGACCACCACTACCACCGCAGCCGACCTCCAGCAGCTGGCCGAGCAGGCGGGCCGCGACCTGGAGGACGCGCCCGCCCTGGAGATCCTCACGTGGGCCGCCGAGACCTTCGGCCCGCGCTTCTGCGTCACCTCCTCGATGGAGGACGCGGTCGTCGCGCATCTGGCCTCGCGCGCCTTCCCCGGCGTGGACGTGGTCTTCCTGGACACCGGCTACCACTTCCCGGAGACCCTCGGGACGCGGGACGCCGTGGCCGAGGTGATGGACGTCAATCTCATCACCCTGACACCGCGTCAGACGGTGGCCGAGCAGGACGCCGAGCACGGCCCGAAGCTGCACGACCGCAACCCGGACCTGTGCTGCGCACTGCGCAAGGTCAAGCCCCTCGAAGAGGGCCTGACCGCCTACGACGCCTGGGCGACGGGGCTGCGCCGGGACGAGTCGCCCACCCGGGCGAACACCCCGGTCGTCGGCTGGGACCCCAAGCGCCAGAAGGTGAAGGTCTCGCCGATCGCCCGCTGGACGCAGGCCGACGTGGACGCGTACGTGGCCGAGCACGGAGTGCTCACCAACCCGCTGCTGACGGACGGCTACGCCTCCGTCGGCTGCGCGCCCTGCACCCGCCGGGTGCTGGAGGGCGAGGACGTCAGGGCCGGCCGCTGGGCCGGCAGCAACAAGACCGAGTGCGGGCTGCACGGATGACCGAGCATCAGGAGATATCCATGACGGGCGCCACGATCTGGCTGACCGGTCTGCCGAGCGCGGGCAAGACGACCCTTGCGCACGAGCTGGCCGGCCGGCTGCGCGGCGACGGCCATCGCGTCGAGGTGCTCGACGGCGACGAGATCCGCGAGTTCCTCTCCGCGGGCCTCGGTTTCACCCGCGAGGACCGGCACACCAACGTCCAGCGCATCGGCTTCGTGGCCGAACTGCTGGCGAGCAACGGCGTCAAGACGCTGGTGCCGGTGATCGCGCCGTACGCGGACAGCCGGGAGGCCGTCCGCAAGCGCCACCAGACCGAGGGCACCGCCTACCTGGAGGTGCATGTGGCCACGCCCGTCGAGGTGTGCTCCGAGCGGGATGTGAAGGGTCTGTACGCCAAGCAGGCGGCCGGTGAGATCTCCGGTCTGACCGGCGTGGACGATCCCTACGAGGCGCCCGAGTCGCCCGATCTGCGCATCGAGTCGCACACCCAGACCGTGCAGGAGTCCGCGGCGGCGCTGCACACGCTGCTCACCGAAAGGGGACTGGCATGACCACCATCGCTGCCGTGACCGACGACCTCGACAACCCGTACGCCCTGTCGCACCTGGACGCCCTGGAGTCCGAGGCGGTGCACATCTTCCGTGAGGTGGCGGGTGAGTTCGAGCGGCCCGTGATCCTGTTCTCCGGCGGCAAGGACTCCATCGTCATGCTGCACCTCGCGCTGAAGGCGTTCGCGCCGGCCGCGGTGCCGTTCTCGCTGCTGCACGTCGACACCGGGCACAACTTCCCCGAGGTCCTCGACTACCGCGACCGCGCCGTGGAGCGGCACGGCCTGCGGCTGCACGTCGCCTCCGTACAGGACTTCATCGACCGCGGTGAGCTGCGCGAGCGCCCCGACGGCACCCGTAACCCGCTCCAGACCGTCCCGCTGCTGGACGCCATCGAGAAGGGCCGCTTTGACGCGGTCTTCGGCGGCGGCCGCCGGGACGAGGAGAAGGCGCGCGCCAAGGAGCGGGTCTTCTCGCTGCGCGACGAGTTCGGCGGCTGGGACCCGCGCCGGCAGCGCCCCGAGCTGTGGCAGCTCTACAACGGCAAGCACTCGCCCGGTGAGCATGTCCGGGTCTTCCCGCTGTCCAACTGGACCGAGCTGGACGTGTGGCAGTACATCGCCCGCGAGAAGATCGAACTGCCCGCCATCTACTACGCCCACGAGCGCGAGGTCTTCGCCCGCAGCGGCATGTGGCTGGCGCCCGGCGAGTGGGGCGGCCCCAAGGACGGCGAGAGCCTGGAGCGGCGGCAGGTGCGCTACCGCACCGTCGGCGACATGTCCTGCACCGGCGCCGTCGACTCCGACGCCGACACGATCGAGGCCGTCATCGCGGAGATCGCCGCCTCCCGGCTCACCGAGCGGGGCGCAACGAGGGCCGACGACAAGATGTCCGAGGCCGCCATGGAGGACCGCAAGCGCGAGGGGTACTTCTAACCATGAGCACCACCAATGCTGTTGAGGACATCGTCGACGCGGGTGCCACCTCGCTGCTGCGGTTCGCCACTGCCGGGTCCGTCGACGACGGCAAGTCGACGCTGGTGGGCCGGCTGCTGCACGACTCCAAGTCGGTGCTCACCGACCAGCTCGAGGCCGTCGAGCGGGCCTCGCTGGGCCGCGGCCAGGAGGCGCCGGACCTGGCGCTGCTGACCGACGGGCTGCGCGCCGAGCGCGAGCAGGGCATCACCATCGATGTCGCCTACCGCTACTTCGCCACCCCGCGGCGCCGCTTCATCCTGGCGGACACCCCCGGGCATGTGCAGTACACCCGCAACATGGTCACCGGCGCCTCCACCGCCGAGCTGGCCGTGGTGCTGGTCGACGCCCGCAACGGCGTGGTCGAGCAGACCCGCCGGCACGCCGCGGTCGCCGCCCTGCTGCGCGTCCCGCATGTCGTGCTGGCCGTCAACAAGATGGACCTGGTCGACTACGCCGAGCCCGTCTTCGCCGCCATCGCCGAGGAGTTCACGACGTACGCGGCCTCGCTGGGCGTCCCGGAGATCACCGCGATCCCGATCTCGGCGCTGGCCGGCGACAACGTCGTGGCGCCGTCGGCGAACATGGACTGGTACGGCGGCCCGACCGTGCTGGAGCACCTGGAGACCGTGCCCGTCGTCGCCGACCCCTCGGACGACCCCGGCCGTTTCCCGGTCCAGTACGTGATCCGTCCGCAGACCGCCGAACACCCCGACTACCGCGGCTACGCGGGCCAGATCGCCTCCGGTGTGCTGCGCGTCGGCGACCCCGTCACCGTCCTGCCCTCGGGCCGGACGAGCACGATCGAGGCGATCGACACGCTCGGCCAGGCCGTGGACGTCGCCTGGGCGCCGCAGTCGGTGACCGTCCGGCTCACCGATGACCTGGACATCTCGCGCGGTGACCTGATCGCCCCGACGGCCACCGCGCCGGGCGTCTCGCAGGACATCGAGGCGACCATCTGCCATGTGGCGGACCGTCCGCTGAAGGTCGGCGACCGGGTGCTGCTCAAGCACACCACCCGTACGGTCAAGGCGATCGTCAAGGACATCCCGTCCCGGCTGACGCTGGACGACCTCTCCCAGCACCCCGCGCCCGGTGAGCTGGCCGCCAACGACATCGGACGGATCGTCGTCCGCACGGCGGAGCCGCTGGCCCTGGACGCCTACGCCGACTCCCGCCGCACCGGCTCGTTCCTGCTGATCGACCCGGCGGACGGCACGACGCTGACCGCGGGCATGGCGGGCACCGCCTTTGCGGAAGCGGCCGCGGAGGCCGCTCCGGCCGAGAGCGCGGACGACGAGGGATGGGACTTCTGAGCATGCTCAAGGACGTTTTCTCGACCTTCGCGAAGGAGGGCGGCCGCATCGGCAGCGGCGCCCTGGGCAGCGGGCAGGGCGGAGTCGGCCGATGTGTGTGCTGACGATGCACGGCTCCGTATCCCCCACACCTCCCTTCCGAAGATCCATCGATCTGCCGGGCGCGCCATAGAAGGCGCGTACTGACCCGGCCCTCCGAGAGGACCACCTCCCGTGTCTGCCGTTCGTCACCGCCTGCTCGCGGCCGCCGTCACCGTCCCGCTCCTGACCGGGGCGCTGGGCGCCTGCGGCTACGGCTCCGAGGCAAAGAAGGACACAGCGGCCGGTGTCGCCCCCAAGGGCGCGAAGACCGACGGGCTCGATCACGTCACGATCGGGTTCTTCGGCAACACCACCCACGCCACTCCCCTGGTCGGCCTCCAGAACGGCGCGTTCCAGAAGGAACTGGGCGGCACCGAAGTGAAGGCCGCCCCCTTCAACGCGGGCCCCGCCGAGATCGAGGCGCTCAACTCGGGCGCCATCGACATCGGCTGGATCGGCCCCTCCCCCGCGATCAACGGCTACGCCAAGTCGCACGGCAAGAGCCTGAAGATCATCGGCGGTTCGGCCTCCGGCGGTGTCTCGCTGGTGGTCAACCCCAAGAAGGTCAAGAGCCTGAACGATCTCAAGGGCAAGACGATCGCGACCCCGCAGCTGGGCAACACCCAGGACGTCGCGCTGCTGAACTACCTGTCCGAGAAGGGCCTCAAGGTCGACGCCACCACCGGCAAGGGTGATGTCACCGTCCAGCGCACCGACAACAAGGTGACGCCGACGGCCTTCCAGCAGGGCGACATCGACGGCGCCTGGGTGCCCGAGCCCACCGCTTCCAAGCTCGTCGCCGAGGGCGGCAAGACGCTCCTGGACGAGAAGAAGCTGTGGAAGGACGGGAAGTTCGTCATCACGAACATGATCGTCTCGCAGAAGTTCCTCAAGGAGCACCCGAAGGCCGTCGAGGCGGTGCTGCGTGCGTCGGTGAAGACCAACGCCTGGATCCGGTCGCACCCGGCCGAGGCGAAGAAGGCCCTCAACGACAAGCTCTCCTCCCCGGACATCGCCGGCAAGGCGCTGCCGGACAACGTCATCGACCCGGCCGTCAAGAACGTCGACGTCACCGATGACCCGCTGGCCGCCACCCTCCAGCAGGAGGCCGACCACGCCGTCAAGGCGGGCCTGCTCAAGAAGCCCGACCTCAAGGGCATCTACGACCTCACCCTGCTGAACAAGGTGCTCAAGTCCCAGGGCAAGCCGCCGGTCGACGACGCCGGACTCGGCAGCAAGTAACCCCCGCCCGCAGCACCGCACTCCCCAGGAGGTGACACCGATGACGACCACCACGCTCACCAAGCAGCAGCCCGCCACGGCGGACACGGGCACCACCGTGCCGTACGCGGCCCGCATCGACCATGTCTCGAAGTCGTTCGGCCGCACCGGCGCACAGCAGCATGTCCTGGACGACATCAGCATCGACGTGGCGCCCGGCGAATTCGTCTGCCTCCTGGGGGCCTCGGGCTGCGGAAAGTCCACTCTCCTCAACCTCGTGGCCGGTCTCGACGCGCCGTCCGCCGGCGCCATCGAGACGCCCGGCGGCCGGCCGGCCCTGATGTTCCAGGAACATGCGCTGTTCCCGTGGCTGACCGCGGGACGCAACATCGAACTGGCGCTGCGGCTGCGCGGGGTGCCGCGTGCGGAGCGCCGCGACGAGGCCGAGCGGCTGCTGGAGCTCGTCCGGCTCAAGGGCGCCCACGGCAAGCGGGTGCACGAGCTGTCGGGCGGTATGCGCCAGCGCGTGGCGATGGCCCGTGCGCTCGCCCAGGACAGTCAACTGCTGCTGATGGACGAGCCGTTCGCCGCGCTCGACGCGATCACCCGCGATGTGCTGCACGACGAGCTGACCCGCATCTGGCGCGAGACCAACCTGTCGGTCCTCTTCGTCACCCACAACGTCCGTGAGGCCGTGCGGCTCGCCGAGCGGGTGGTGCTGCTGTCCTCCCGCCCCGGCAAGATCGCCCGCGAGTGGCGGGTGGACATCCCGCAGCCGCGCCGCATCGAGGACTCCGCGGTCGCCGACCTTTCCATCGAGATCACCGAACAGCTCCGTGGGGAGATCCGCCGCCATGGCCAGCACTGAGACCAAGGACCCGTCCACCGCAGCGAAGGGCAAGGACACCGCGGCGGGCACCAACGCCCCCGGGGCCGGTGACATCGCCGGCCTGGAGGCCGGGCTCGACGCCCTCGAATCCCGGGTCGTCGACCGGCAGCCGTGGCTGCGTACCGTCGTCTCGAAGGCGTTCCCTCCCCTCGTCGCCATCGTCATCGTGCTCGGGCTGTGGCAGCTGGCCTACCACTTCGAGCTGAAGCCGCACTATCTGCTGCCGAGCCCCGTCGACGTCGGCCGCTCGCTTCAGCAGAAGTGGCTCGAAGGCACCCTGCTGAGCTTCGTGTGGACCAGCGTCTCCCGCGGCGCCCTCGGATTCGTGGCCTCGGTGGCCATCGGTACGGTCCTCGGACTGATCGTGGCCCAGGTCAAGGCCGTACGGGCCGCGATCGGTCCGATCCTGAGCGGTCTCCAGTCCCTGCCCTCGGTGGCCTGGGTCCCGGCCGCGATCATCTGGTTCGGGCTGAGCGACGCCACGATCTACGCGGTGGTGCTGCTCGGCGCGGTCCCGTCGATCGCCAACGGGCTGGTGGCCGGTGTCGACCAGATCTCCCCGCTCTACCTGCGGGCGGGCCGCACCATCGGCGCCACGGGTCTCGCGGGTGTCCGGCATGTGCTGCTCCCGGCCGCGCTGCCGGGCTATATCGCCGGGCTCAAGCAGGGCTGGGCGTTCTCCTGGCGTTCCCTGATGGCCGCCGAGCTCATCGTCAACGCGCCCGATCTGGGCACCGGTCTGGGCCAGCTGCTGGAACAGGGCCGTGAGCTCCAGGACATGTCCTGGGTACTCGCCGCGATCCTTCTCATCCTCATCGTCGGTATCGGCATCGAGCTGCTGATCTTCGCCCCGGTCGAACGCCGGGTGCTGCGCAGCCGCGGCCTCCTCGTGAAGAGCTGAACCATGGACGCACGCCCCACGCTTCTCGTCATCGCCCACGGCAGCCGCGATCCGCGGCACGCGGCGACCGTCTCCGCGCTCTGCGCGCGGGTCCGGTCGCTGCGCCCCGGGCTGCGCGTCGAGGTCGGCTATCTCGACTTCAACGCGCCCCGGGTGCCGCGGGTGCTGGAGCGTCTGTCGGCAGAAGGAGTCCGGGAGGTGGTGGCGCTGCCGCTGCTGCTGACGCGTGCCTTCCATGCGAAGTCCGACATCCCGTCGGTGCTGCGGGAGGCGACGGCGCGGCTGCCCCTGCTGACCGTCCGCCAGGCCGATGTGCTGGGCCCCTCGTCACTGCTGACCGACGCGCTGGAGCGCCGGCTGGCCCAGGCCGGGCTGCGGCCCGGCGACCGTCGCTCGACCGGGGTCGTCCTGGCCTCGGCGGGCTCCTCCGACCCGGAGGCGATCGCAGTGATCGCTGAAATCGCGCGGGAGTGGCGGCACACCGCTGGTTGGTGTGCCGTGCGACCTGCGTTCGCCTCCGCATCTCTGCCCCGTACGGCCGACGCGGTGCGGGAACTGCGTGCCGAGGGCGTCGGCCGGGTGGCCGTCGCCCCGTACGTCATCGCCCCCGGTTTCCTCCCGGACCGGATCGCCGCCGGGGCCCGCGAGGCCCGCGCCGATGTCCTCGCCCCCGTACTGGGCGCCGCGCCCGAGCTGGCCCGTCTGCTGCTGCGGCGCTACGACCGGTCCGTCGCGGACCGCGCCCGTGGGGACCTGGCGGCGCTGATCGCCTGAGAGGTCCCCACGGCGCGCGGGATCAGGACGTCGTGGTGTGCAGCCAGACCGTCGTCCACGGCGGCAGTTCGTCGCCGTGGACCGGTGCGGAGGACAGCAGCACCTCGCCGGCCGGCAGCGGCCGGGGCTCGTCCGACAGGTTCGCCACGCACTCCCAGCCGCCCGAGCGGCGGAAGTGCAGTACGTCCGGGCCGGCGGCCGGTGCCTCGTCGGCCCATTCCAGCGCCTCGTCGGCCAGCAGCCGGCGGCGGGTGGCCAGCGCCGTGCGGTACAGCTCCAGAGGTGCGGACGCCGCACCCTGCTGCGCCTCGACGGACAACTCGCCCCAGCCCGCCGGCTGCGGCAGCCAGGAACCCCCGCTGCCGAACCCGTACGAGCTGCCCTCGCGCCGCCACGGCAGCGGCACCCGGCAGCCGTCCCGGCCCTTCAGCCGGCCTCCGCTCCGGGTCCACACCGGGTCCTGGAGGCTGTCCCGGGAGAGGCCCGCGACCTCGGGAAGCCCCAGTTCCTCGCCCTGGTAGACATAGCCGGAGCCCGGCAGCGCCAGCATCAGCAGGGTCGCGGCCAGCGCCCGGCGCAGCCCGAACTCCCGGTCCAGGACGGGCTCCTGGCCGTCGGAGAGCAGCCAGGCCTCCTCGTCCCGGCCGTCCGGCAGGCCGTACCGGGAGGCGTGCCGGATCACATCGTGGTTGGAGAGGACCCAGGTCGCGGTCGCCCCGGCCGCGCGTGCGTCGGCGAGTGCGGTGTCGATGGAGGCGCGCAGTTCCCCGGCGCGCAACGGGGCCTTGAGGAAGTCGAAGTTGAAGGCCTGGCCGAGTTCCTGCGGGGTGGCGTACGCGGTACGGCGGGAGCTGCGCACCCAGGCCTCGGCGACGGCGACCCGCGGCGGGTCGTACTCGTTGAAGACCTTGCGCCAGTCGCGGAAGATGTCGTGCACCTCGTCGCGGTCCCAGAAGGGGTGGCTGCCGTCCTCGGGCAGGTCTCCCGGCGTGTACCCCTCGACGGTGCCGATGTCACGGAGCGGCGCGGCCAGGTCCTTGGCCAGGCCGTGGGCCACATCGACCCGGAAGCCGTCGACACCGCGGTCGGACCAGAAGCGCAGGGTGTGCCGGAAGTCCGCGCGGACCTCGGGGTTGTCCCAGTTGAAGTCGGGCTGCTCGGGGGCGAAGAGGTGGAGGTACCACCAGCCGTCGGGCAGCCGGCTCCAGGCGGGTCCGCCGAAGCAGGAGACCCAGTCGGTGGGCGGCAGCTCGCCCAGCTCGCCCTTGCCCGCACGGAAGACATAGCGCTCCCGCGCGGCGGATCCGGGCTCGGCGGCCAACGCCTCCTGGAACCAGAGGTGCTGGTCGGAGGAGTGGTTGGGCACGATGTCCACCATCACCTTGAGGCCCAGGCGGTGCGCCTCGGCCACCATGGCGTCGAAGTCGTCGAGGGTGCCGAGACGCGGGTCGACATTGCGGTAGTCGTCGACGTCATAGCCGCCGTCGGCCAGCTGTGAGGGGTAGAAGGGGCTCAGCCAGACGGCGTCCACGCCCAGGTCGGCGAGGTAGGGCAGCCGGGAGGTCACACCGGGGAGGTCACCGATGCCGTCGCCGTCGGCGTCGGCGAAGCTGCGCGGATACACCTGGTAGACGACAGCCTGCCGCCACCAGTCGGTGGTGTTGCGGTCGGAGCCGAGGTGCTGTGCGGTCACGTGGAGGCCTTTCGATGCGTGAGCGGTCGCGTGGGGGCGCCTCCCAGCGGTGGCTGGGGGAGGAATACGGCGCGGTGCGGCGCCGGGTGCGGTCGGGTGCGGCGGGGTGAGCGGGCCTTGGGGGCGCCGGCCTCATCCCTTCACCGCCCCTGAGGTCATGCCCGAGACGATCGAGCGGCGGAAGATCATGACCAGGACGCCGATGGGTACGGTCGCCGCCACGGCTCCCGCGAACAGCGTCCCGTAGGGGACCGTGTACTGGCTGGTGAACAGGGCGATGCCGACCGGAACGGTGCGGTGGCCGTCCTCGCTGTTGAAGGTCAGCGCCAGCAGGAACTCCGACCAGGTCGCGGTGAAGGTGAAGATCCCCGCGGTGAACAGTCCCGGCCGGGCCAGGGGTGCGATGACGGTCAGGACCGTACGCAGCGGTCCCGCGCCGTCGACGGTCGCCGCCTCCTCCAGCTCACGGGGGACACCGACCAGGTAGTTGCGCATGATCCAGATGGCGAACGGCAGGTTCAGCGCGACATAGGGCACGATCAGGCCCGCGTAGCTGTTGAGCAGCCCCAGCTGCCGCTCCAGCAGGAAGAGCGGAACGACCAGCGCGATCGGCGGGAAGACGGACAGCATCAGCAGTGCGGTCATGATGGCGCCGCGGCCCCGCAGCGGGGTGCGGGCGAGTGCGTAGCCCGCGAAGAAGGACAGTCCCAGCACGGCGACCGTGGAAACCGACGCCACCAGCACGCTGTTGAGCAGATAGCGGCCGATGCCGTTGCGGACGAAGGCCTCCGCGTAGTTGCCGAGCGTCGCCGCCTTCGGCACCAAGGTCGGCGGTGCGGCACTGATCTCGCCAGGGCCCTTGAAGGACGACACGATCATCCAGTACAGCGGCAGTGCCGACAGCACGACGATCGCCAGACCGCCGAGGTTGACGGCGTTGACGTACCGGCGGATGCCGGACGCCGGGGCACGGCGGCTCATGCCCGCCCTCCTTCGTCGGCCTGCGTCTTGAAGACCCGCAGGAAGAGCAGACAGCACGTGATCACGATGACGGCGGTGGTGGTCGCCACCGCCGCGCCGCGGCCGATGGCGAGGTTCTGGAAGAGGGTTTTGTATCCGAGGATCGCCAGCGACTCGGTGGCGGTGCCGGGACCGCCCTGGGTCAGGACGAAGGGCAGATCGAAGATGCCGAAGGCCTGAAGGATGCGGAAGAGGACGGCGATGGCCATGATCGGGCGCAGTTGCGGCAGGGTCACCTTCCAGAACGTCGTCCAGGTGCCGGCGCCGTCGATCTCTGCCGCCTCGTAGACGTCGCCGGGAATCAGCATCAGCCCGGCGAGGACGACAATCGCGACAAAGGGTGTGGTCTTCCAGACATCGACCACCACCATGGCACCCATGGCGGAGGCGGGTTGCCCGAGAATGTCCGGCTGGCGGCCGAGGATCTGCTCGAAGAGCCAGGTCAGCCCGCCGTAGGTGCCGTTGTAGAGATAGCCCCACAGCTGGGCGGCGACGACATTGATCAGAGCCCAGGGCAGCAGCAGGACGGCCAGGACCCAGCCGCGGGCGGCCCCCAGCCGCTCCAGCACGAGAGCGGCCACGGTGCCCAGCACCAGCTCCAGCAGCACGGTGACGGCGGTGAACCCGAAGGTGAAGAAGAGCGCCTGGCGCCATTCCGGGCTGCTCAGCACGGCGGCGTAATGGTCGCCCGTCAGGGACAGGATGCGGAATCCGCCGTACTCCAGGCGGACATCGGCCAAGCTGAGCAGCAGCGAGAAGAGCACCGGGAAGACCGTCACGGCGGTGATGATCAGCAGCGCCGGGGAGGCGAAGAACCAGCCGGTGCGCGCCCGGCGGCGTCTGCTCACCCGGGCCGGGCCGCCGCCGCGCGGTGCCGGCGCCGTCCGCGGGCCGGGCCGCTCCGGGGCCGGGCGCCGCGACACGGGTGTTGCGGAGGATGTCATGGCATTCACAGCGCCTTGCCTTCCAGGGCGGTCCGGATATCGGCGCGGGCGGCACGCAGGGCCTGGGCGGGCGTGGCCCGGCCGCCGATCACCGCGTTGGCCCGGGTGTAGAGCGCCTTGCTGACCTGGGGGTAGTACGGGGTCTGCACCGGCCGGGCGACCAGGTGCAGTTCGCGCACCCTGGTGAGCGTCGGATCGCCGACCGCGCGGGCCTCCGGCCGGGTCAGTACGCCTTCGAGCGCCGGAATCACCCCGGCGTTCTTCAGCAGGATCAGCTGCGCCTCCTCACCGGCGCAGAACCGGGCAAAAGCGACAGCGGCCCCGAGGTGGGAGGAGTTGGGGTTGACGAAGTTGCTCCAGCCGCCGGCGCAGCTCACCCCGCGCGGGCCGTCGCCGTCGAAGCCGGGGCGGGGCGCGACACCGACCCGGCCCGCCACCCTGGAGACCGCACGGTCGGCCGCATTGCCCCAGGCGTAGGACCAGTTGCGCAGGAAGACGCCGCGGCCGCCGGTGAAGGCGTCCTGCGAGTCCGCCTCCACATAGGTGGCGACCGTGGAGGGCGTGACGCCGGTCTCGGTGAACTCCCGCATCATCGCGAAGGCCCGTTCCGCGCCCGGCCCGTTCAGCGCGACCCGGCCCTCGCCGTCCAGTACAGGGGCTTCGGCGTCGGCCAGGAACTCGGCGACATTGCAGGTCAGCGACTCCGACACGGACCCCTGCCAGAGGAATCCGTACGGCGCGTCCCCCGCCCGCTGGATGGTGCGCGCGGTACGCAGCAGCTCCTCCCAACTGCGGGGCACCGGCCGTCCGTGCTTGGCCAGCAGGTCCTTGCGGTAGTAGAGGAAGGCGCTGTCAGTGAAGAAGGGCAGCGCGTACACGGCGCCGCGGTATTCACTGACCCGCCGCAGAGCCGCCGGGTACCCCGTCCAGAAGTCCTTGGGCAGCAGCTTCTGCAACGGCAGCGCCAGGGAGTTGGCGCCGAACTGGGCCGGCCAGGTGGTGTCCCCGAGATAGACGTCCGGGGTGGGTGAGGCGCCCGCGAGCTGTGTGGTGACCGCGGCGCGATTGCTGTCGGTGGTACTGAGGGCGTTCGATTTTCGGACACGGATCTGCGGATGACGGCGCTCGAAGGCGCGGATGATCAGATCCGCCACCACGGGGCCGTTCCGGGAGGGGATTTCGGACACCCACCAGGTGAGCGTGGCCGGGGTACGCGGGACCTGGGCGGCTTGGGTCAACAGGGTGTCCAAGGGCTTGCCCGCGCAACCGCTGGTGAGCCCGGCTCCGGCGGCGAGGCCGCTCGCGAGCAGGGTTCTGCGGCTCAAGGCCATGAGTGCTCCTCACGTCTTGGCTGCCATCGATGACAGCGCTTGCAGGCTAGAAGTGGCCTTGTCATCAGGTCAACGCCTCGTGAACAACAGATTTCCGGGAAGATCTCCTGGCAACGCTGTCATCGCCTGTTTGTGCTAGCGTCCCGGCATGTCCTCAGCGCAGAGCGAGGCCACGATGGCCGATGTGGCCCATCGGGCGGGGGTTTCGGTGTCCACCGTTTCGCGCACCCTGCGCGGACTGTCGACGGTCTCGGACACGACCCGCGCCCGGGTGGAAGCGGCAGCCCGCGAGCTCTCGTTCGCGATCACCCGCAGCGCCTCCAGCCTGGCCACCGGCCGTACGGGAAGAGTCGCCGTCCTGATGCCCAACCTGGCATCGTGGTTCCTGAGTTCGGCGCTGTCCGGCATGGCTCCCGCACTGCGCGAGGCCGGCCTCGATCTGCTGGTCTACAGCGTGACCGATGTGCACGAACGCGCCGATTTCTTCGACCGGTTGCCCGCCCGCCGCAATGCCGACGCCCTCCTCGTCGTGAGCTTCTCGCTCTCCCCCGCCGAACGCGCCCGCCTGGACGACCTGGGCATGCCCCTCGTCTTCGTCAGCCAGCACGCGCCCGGCCGCCCCAGCGTCTACGTGGACGACGAGGACGCCGCCCTGCGCGGCACCCGCCATCTGATCAACCTCGGGCACCGGCGGATAGCCTTCCTCCAGACCTCCGACACCACGGGCTTCGCCTGGAGCAGCAAGAACCGGCTCACCGGGCATCTGCGGGCCCTCACCGAAGCGGGGCTGGAGCACGACGAGTCGCTCGTGATGAGCGTGCCCGGCTGGAAGGGCACCGGTATGGCCGCCGCGGTGGGGCGGCTGCTGAGCCTCCAGGAACCACCGACCGCGCTGTTCACCGAGACCGACGACATGGCGTTCCGGCTGCTGGCGGCCCTGCGGGAGGCCAACGTGCCGGTACCGGGGCGGGTTTCGGTCATGGGCTTCGACGACCACGTCATGGCCGACGTCATGGGCCTGACCACACTGGCCCAGCCCGCCGTGGAGCTCGGGCGCGCCGCCGTCCGCCTCACCCGGTCCGTGATCGACGACTCCGACGGCGCGCAGGAGCGGCACATCGTGCTGCCGACCGAACTCGTCCCGCGCGGCAGCACGGCGCCGCCGCCCGCGGGGACCGGGGGCCGGACCCGGTGCCGGACGAAGAAGCTGACCTAACTGACCTTGCTGACCACCGCTGACTCTTCAACAGCGTCCCTCCCTCGACTGTCATAGGAACAGCACCCACCGGTGCGGCCGGAGACCACCTGGGGGAACTGATGCTGGACAAGAGTTACGTCGTGCCCTGGGGAATGCGGGGCAGCATCTCGGCCGACGCCGAGGCGGCCGTACTGACCGAACTCGTCCACGAGAGCACTCCGCAGCCGGCCGGATCGCGGCGCGAACGGTTCGAGCGCTCCTTCGCCGAGACGGTCGGCAGCAGGCATGCGATCTCGGTGACCAGCGGAACGGTCGCCCTCCAACTGGCGGTCCGCCTGCTCCACCTGGCGCCCGGCGACGAGGTGATCGCCACCCCGCAGACCCACCGGGCGACCGTCCAGCCGCTGGCCGACTACGACGTACAGGTCCGGTTCTGTGACATCGACCCGGCGACCCTCAATATCGACCCGGCCGCGCTCGAAGCGCTGATCACCCCGCGCACCAAGGCACTGCTGCTGGTGCATTACGGCGGCTGCCCCGCCGAGATGGACACGATCATGGCGCTGGCCCGGCGCCACGGCTTCGTCGTGCTGGAGGACTGCGCGCATGCACTGGGGGCCCGCTACCGCGGCCGGAGCCCCGGTGCGCTGGCCGATATCGCCACCTTCAGCCTCCGCAACACCAGGAACAGCAGCATGCTCGGCGAGGGCGGCCTGATCACCTGCGACCGGGACGACTGGGCCGAGCGCCTGCACCGGCTGCGCGCCGCCGACAACGACACCCGGAGCGTACGCACCGCGCCGGGCGGTGCGACGGAGCCGGTCGCGCCGCCCCGCACCGCCCACCCCACCCCCCTTCACCGCGGCTATGTGCGCCGGCCCGGCAGCGACACGACGATGCCGGAAGTGGTCGCGGCTCTCGGCCAGGCCCAGCTCACCGGCCTACGGGCCGCCGTCGGCCGCCGTCGCGCGCTCGCCGGGCGGCTGAACGAGGTGCTCGCCCGCTACCCGTTCATCACGCCACAGTCAGCGGCCCCGCACAGCGACCACGCCTACCACCTCTACACCTGCTTCGCCGGCCACCAGGAACTGCGCGACCGCCTCGTACTGGCCCTGGACCGCCGGGGCGTGGAGATCCAGTTGCGCTACTTCCCCCAGCATCTGCTCCCCCAATGGCGTCACCGGGGACATCTGCGCGGCGAGTGCCCCGTCGCCGAACGCAGCTGGTTCGACCAGCACCTCAACCTCCCCTGCCATCCCCTGCTGACGCCCGCTCAGCAGGACTACCTGGTCGAGGCACTGGACGCCTCGCTGGCCGAACTGAACGGCGGGGCACCGGGTCCGGTGGCGGTTCCGGCGACGGTTTGCGGACGGGGCTAGGGAGAGGAGCGGAAGGGAAGCGGAGAGGGAGGCGACCTGCCTCCCTGGGGCGGAGGCGGGGCGAAGCCATGGTGTGGTGCGGGCCGTGGTCGCGTCGGCACCGCCCTGCACCTCACCGGACGCGGCATGGAGCGGCTCGGCCGCTGCGCCCTGGCCGAATGCGGCCGCGCCCAGGGCGACTTCACCCCGGGCCAGCCGACAGCGCCCTTGCTCCCATGCCTGCGCGAACCGCGACGCCGTACGCCGCCACCGCACCCGGCGCGCGGGACACGGCCTGTGAGGGGGCGGGGGTCCCCGAACTCGCGCTGCGGGCCGAACTCCCGCTATGGGCCGAACTCCCGCTGCACGGGGCGGCCCCGCCGGCCGGCCGCAGCCAGCCGCGGCCGGCGTCTCGGCAGAGTGCCTTCCGCTTCAGGCCGCAGCAGTGACGGCCGGCCCCCCGACCGGTATCGGCCCGTCCCTTCTCGTAGACCGTAAGGCCTCGTGCCAGGTGGAGCGGCACCAGTAGCAGTTCGACGACGCGGGCCTTCCAGGCGTGGACGAGGAGCCAGGGGAGCCAAGGGTGCCAGGGGAACCACAGCAATGCTTCGCGGCTCCGAGGAGGTCGACGTATCCGCTCAACGCCCGTCGCTGAGTCCGGCATGACACCGGCATGGCACTGACCGCGGCCGGCCGCCGGCAACCGGCCTGCGCCGTCGCGTTGGCGGCGCTCCGGAACGGCACTTAGCGTGGGAGGGACGGCGGTTCGTACACAGGTTGCGGTGCGCGCGGCCGGACCGCCCTCGACGTGGAGGACCGGGATGGCATCTGTCTCCTTCCTGCTCGTGGCCGTGATCCTCACCGCCCTGGCCTTCGACTTCACCAACGGGTTCCACGACACCGCCAACTCGATGGCCACCTCCATCGCCACCGGGGCACTGAGCCCCCGGGTCGCCGTCGCCGTCGCGGGACTGCTCAATCTGGGCGGAGCCTTCCTCTCCACGGAGGTGGCCAAGACGATCTCGGGCGGCATCGTCCAAGACAGCGAAGTGTCCCTGGTGATGATCTTCGCCGGGCTGATCGGGGCGATCCTGTGGAATCTGGTCACCTGGCTGCTCGGGCTGCCCTCCAGCTCGTCCCACGCCCTGTTCGGCGGGCTGATCGGCGCGGTGTGGGTGGGGGCCGGAGGTTCCGCGGTGCGCTTCGGCGCGATCATCGAGAAGATCGTGATCCCTGCGGTGGCCTCGCCGGTCGTGGCCTGCCTGATAGCGCTGCTGGCGACCTACCTCGCTTACATGATCACCCGGAGGACCTCGCGCCGCACCGTCGGGAAGGGTTTCCGCGCGGGCCAGATCGGGTCGGCGTCCCTGGTGGCGCTGGCACACGGCACCAACGACGCCCAGAAGACGATGGGGGTCATCACCCTGGCGCTCATCTCGAGCGGGGTGCTCAGCCATGGCGCGGGGCCGCCCTGGTGGGTGGTGCTGAGCGCGGGCCTGGCGATCGCCCTGGGCACCTACGCGGGCGGCTGGCGGATCATCCGGACCATGGGCAAGGGGCTCACCGACATCCAGGCCCCGCAGGGCTTCGCCGCCGAGACCAGCGCGACCGCGGTGATTCTCGCCTCGTCGCACATGGGCTTCGCGCTGTCGACCACCCAGGTGTGCACGGGCAGCATCCTCGGCGCGGGGCTGGGCCGCAAGCTGGCACACGTGCGCTGGGGCATCGCAGGGCGGATCGCGGTGTCCTGGCTGCTGACGCTGCCGGCCGCGGCCGCCGTGGGAGGCGTGGCGGCGTGGGTGGCCGGTCGGGGCGATGTGGGGGTGGCCCTGGTGGCGGGTGTCGCCCTGGCCGCCGCGGCGGCGTTCTACGTGCTCTCGCGCCGCCGCCCGGTGAGCCCGGAGAACGTCAACGAGGTGCCGCCGAGCACGGCGAAGCCCACTGTCAAATCGGCCGCCTGAGCCGGCCCTACCGGGCGGGCCGACGCCGAGGAAAAGCAGAGGCAGAGGCGGAGGCAGAGGAAGGCGAAGGGGAGGGGAAGGAGGAACGGGATGGGCATCGACTGGGGCACTCTGGCCGGGGTCTTCGGAGTCAGCCTCGGGATCACCATGGTGGTCGTCGTGATGTTCTCGCTCGGCCTGGCCGCGTGGGCCCGCGCCGGACACGGGGAGCCCGCCCCTGACAGCTCCCCGGGCCGGCACCAGAAGGTGGCATCTGTCGCGGCCGTGCTGTGCTTCGCCGCCTGCCTCGCGGTCGCGGCCTTCGGGATCGATCTGATCGTTCCCGCCTGACCCGCTCTCGTCACCTCACTCGCTGTGGGGCTGCGGGACTGCGGGGCTGTGGGGCTGTGGGGTTGCGTGGGCGCGCGTGGGCGCGCGTGGGCGCGCGTGGGCGCGCGTGGGCGCGCGTGGGCGCGCGTGGGTGATCGAGGCGAGACTGGAAGGGGTATCCGCGCCGGGTCGCGTCGAGGCCACTCCCGGATCGTGCGCAGCTCCCTGATCGTGTGCGGCGGTGGGAAGGAGCGCGCCGCGCGGTCGTGCGGTGGCTGGAGCAGCACCAGCTCCGACAGCCGGGATGGGAACGGGCCGTGTCGAGCGCGAGAGGAGGAGGACATGACCGCCTCGTACGAGACCATCAGCACCAGGCTGGACGGCAACGTCCTGTCCGCCACCTTCCACGCCCCGCCGCTCAACCTCATCGGCCCCGAGGTCGTGCGCGACCTGGTCGGACTGCTCGAAGAGCTTTCCCAACCGGCGGCCACACCGGTGGTGGTCTTCGACAGCATGGATCCCGACTTCTTCTTCCCGCACGTCGACCTGACCAAAGTGCCCGCATACACAGCTGAAGCCGCGAAAGCCGGGGGCCCGGGCGACGCTTCCCTGGGGATGCTGTTCCGCAGGCTCAGCGAGGTCCCTGCCGTCACGATCGCCAAGCTGCGCGGCCGTGCACGGGGGGCCGGCAGCGAGTTCCTCCTCGCCTGCGACATGCGCTTCGCCTCCCGCGAGAACGCCGTCGTAGGCCAGCCGGAAGTCGGCATCGGCACCCCGCCCGGCGCGGGAGCGATCCAGCACCTCACCCGTCTGTTGGGCCGGGGCCGCGCGCTCGAAGCCGTACTGACGTCGGCCGACTTCGATGCCGAACTCGCCGAACGCTATGGATGGATCAACCGCGCGGTGCCCGACGCCGCGCTGGACGAGTTCGTGGCCGGCCTTGCCACGCGCATTGCGGACTTCCCCCGCGATGCACTGATCGCAGCCAAAGCCGCCATCAACGCCATCACCCTGCCCACTCCGGCCGACGTACGCGCGGATGCCGCGCTTTTCCAGCAGCTCGTGCGGGGAGAGGCCGCGCAGCAACGCATGGCAGAGCTGTTCAAGCGGGGCCTCCAGACTCGTGGCCGTACCGAACTCAACCTCGGTGACGCGCTGGGCGACTTGAAGGCCGTCGACTGATACCGATGACCCACCACGCATCCGCCCACGGCCTGCATGTACGTCGCCCCAGGGCTACGACGTTGGTCGGCCGCGGCTACGACGTTGATGGGCCGCGCCGACCGTGGCCGGGATCGCGTCGCACTGCGCTCGCGTTGCGTGGCCCTTCCGCCGAGCTGACCCTGAAGAAGAAGCCCGTCCCATCGGGAGCCGGGTGCCACGCCGATCAGGTTGTCGGTCGGCCGAGTAGCGAGCGGGGCCGCGAATCCAGGATTACTTCAGCCTCGTCCTCGTCCTCGTCCTCGTCGTCGATCGCTCGGACCACTTCGGCGGCCGGGCGCACGCTGTCGACGAAGGACGCCGACTGGCCGTCAGCGATGCCGCCGGCACGCAGCGCCACCGGCATACCCGCGGGAACGCACGGCATACCCGCGGCAGCACACGGCCCAGCGTGCGCCGTGCACTGCACCGCCGCAATCTGGACGCATGACCTATCGGTGCGCGACGAAAGGTGACCCATGAAGTTCGCAGTCATCGGCGGTACCGGTCTGATCGGGTCGCAGGTCGTGAAGAAGCTGAACGCCGCCGGGCACGAGGCCGTGCCGCACTCGCCGGCCACAGGTGTCGACGTGATCACCGGCCAGGGCGTGGAGGAGGCGGTGACCGGAGCGGACTGCATCGTCAATCTGACGAATTCCCCGACCTTCGACGACGCCTCTCCCGCCTTCTTCCAGACCTCGATGGACAACCTCCTGGCCGCCGGCCACAAAGGCGGGGTGGGGCACTTCGTCATCCTCTCGATCGTCGGCGCGGACCAGGTGCCCGGCCTCGCCTATTACCGCGCCAAGGTCTTGCAGGAAGACATCCTCAAAGCCGGGCCGATCCCCTATTCGATCGTCCACGCCACCCAGTTCATGGAGTTCATCGACGCCTTCATGTCCTGGACCACCGAGGGCGACACTGTCCGCCTGCCCACCACCCCACTCCAGCCGATCGCCGCCCAGGACGTGTCCGACACCGTCGCCGAAGTCGCCGCCGGTCCCCCTCTGAACGGAACCCTCAGCGTCGGCGGGCCCGACGTTCATCCCCTCGACGAACTCGGCCGGATCACCCTGACCGCCCGGCCCGACGGCCGCACGGTCATCACCGACGACACCGCCGGCATGTTCGCCGCCGTCGACGGCGATGTGCTCACCACCAAGGGTGACGCACGCATCGCCCCCACCCACTACACCGACTGGCTCACCTGACCCGGCCGGCCCACCACTGGAGACCTCGCCATGTCGAACAACGAACAGGTGGCAGGCAGCGCCGAGGGTCAACCGCGCTCGGAAGCATGGAAGACCGCGCTCACCGTGCTGCAATCGGCGAAACCGCCGTTCGTTCCGGAGGGGGCGGAGGCGATGACGGTTCTCGTCGAGTTCCCTCCCGGCGATCCCGGCACCCCTCCGCACCGGCACTCGGGACCTGCCTTCGGCTACATGCTGGAGGGGGAAATGCTCTTCGAGCTGGAAGGTGAGCCGGAGCGGGTGATCAAGGCCGGGGAGACGTTCTGGGAGCCGGGCGGCGATGTCATCCACTACCAGGACGGAAACAACCGGACGGACTCCCGGAGCCGCTTCCTCGTCACCATGATGTGCGCACCGGGTCAGCCCATGCTCACGTTGGTCGACGACGAAGAGCTGGCCCGGCGCCAACACCTACGAGCTCCCCGCCCGGGCACTTGACCCGCATGGAGTCTTCATGACGCTCGACTCGCTGAGTCGCTCCGAAGCCGAGACCACAGCCGCTGCACGGCTGGCCGCAGTTGTCGCCGGCCGCAGGCCCCGCCCGCCCTCTTGGGTCTACAGTTCCCCGATCCGCGCCACTGCCGTTCCCTTCTTCGGGCATACCCACACCGCCGTGTCCGTGCGGACTGTCGCCGTCAGCGGATGCGTGTCCGGGTGTGTCGGGCACTGTGGCCAAACCGTCGATGCGCCGTCGGACCACAGCGCCTCCACCGCCCAGTCCATGTCGTCCACTGGGCTCCTGATCACATCGCGGAGAACTGCCCCACGGTCTCCGCCCTCCCTGAAGCTTGCGGACGATCTTTTCCGACCCAGCCCCCCGCTTCAGCAGCCGCCTCAATCCGGCGCTGCCGACCGGCCGATCCAAGCGAAACTGCACCGTCATCGTCAGGACAGGCAGGCAGGCAGGCCTTCCGGAGTGTCGCCGAAGTCGACCGCCGTCCCCCATCCGCGACCGTGATGCCCCTTACACCCCTTACGCCCGTCGTCCGTCGTCCACCGACAGCGCGATCCCGGTGACGTACGAGGCGGCGTCCGAGCAGAGCCAGATCGTGGCCGCGGCCGCCTCGTCCAGCGTGGCCATCCGGCCCAGCGGGGCCGTCGCCTCCTGCATCGCGATCAGTTCGGTGCCGGCCGCCACCCGCTCGATCGCCGGAACACCGACGCCATGCCGACGGAGTGCGGGACACGCGATCCGGCGTGTCCCGCACTGACGCGTCATTGGCCGATGGGCGGTCAGAAGTTGTACGGCTTCGTGGTGTTCCAGTTCAGTACGTCGGCCTCGTTCCAGCTGAACTGCGGCTTGTTGCCCTGGAGGTCGACCGAGTAGGAGGGGCCGTCGTGGCCGTCCGCGCCGCGCAGGGCGAGGGCGAACGACTGCGCCGTGTGGTTCTTCGAGCCGTAGTCGAAGAGGTTCACCGCGGTGTATACCTTGCCGCCGGGCTGGAGCGTGAGGTGCTTGCTGCCGCCGGTGTTGTCCTTCTTCGAGTGCGGCAGTGCGGCGCTGTCGACGTCGCCGAGCTTCACGGTCGGGTACGAGGTGACCCAGCAGGGCTTGGTGCCCTTGTTCGACGCGGTGACCAGCAGGTGGTCGCCCTGCTGCCCGGCGAACCGGTGCACCGCGGTGAGCAGCATCTCGTCGCCGCGGCACTGCTGGGCGCCGGCCGTGGTGCCCTTGCCCGTGGCCCCGCCCGTCCCGCCCGAGGCGGTCGTCGAGCGCGCGCCCTCCTTGGTGGCGCCGCCGCTGTTGGCCTGCTCCGCACCGTCCTTGCCGTCCCCACCCGCCGCGGACTGGCTCTGTGCGCCGGCGGCGGCGTTGTCGCCGCCCGCCGCCTTCGAGCTGCCGTCGGCGCCGCCGCAGGCGGTCAGGCCCAGCGCCAGCGCGGCGGTGACGGCGGCCAGGGCGGCGGTACGAATCCGGGAAGTACGCATGATCAGGTTCCCCCTGTGCTTCGTGCGGGAGTCCCCTTGGCCGGTCCCTTTGACCGGTCCCCATGGCCGTTCCCGCGGTGTGGACACCACTCTTCCCGGTTCCACTGACGTTCCGGAAACGCCTCACTCACGTCCCGCAAACAAACCGCGCGCGAACGGGTGAGGTCAAGCCTTCGGGCGGCCTGGAGTTCCTCACCGTGGATCTGGCACCCGCACACGGCCCCGAACAATCTCACCTGCCCCCATGGCCACCACCGACCGGCGACACCGCCCGCGCTCAACCGGCCATGGGCAACGCTCAGTCACACAGGGGGCCTGGGAGCCTGGGAGCTGATCCGAAGCACGGCAGGTGTCCCCCGCGGCGTCGGCTGGCCCGCGGCTTCGACCGGGCGAAGCACGATGGTTGTCGCCGGGGCGGCAGGCTGTCTGTCTATCTGTCACCCGCAGCGTCCAAAGCAGAATCGGTGTCACCGGCTCCGGCGCTCCGCCAAGCGCCTGAGCTGCCCAGCGCCCCGACGGAGAGAAGCTGCGTCAGAACCCGTGCGCCGGGCCATGACGGAAGTCGCTTCAACCGGTCACAGACCGGCGACGTCCCTGGCCCTCTTCAGCACTGAGTCGAGCGCGTCCACCACGTCGTCGTGCCGCCTCGCGCGCGCCGCCCGGTCCGCCGGCACCAGCCGCGTGGCGGCCTGCACGGCATAGGCGTCCGGGTCACCGAAGGCAGTCCGCGGGTGCTCTCCCGTATCCGCGCAGTGCGCCGTGACATCCTTGACCGCCTGGAGCACGACTGCCCGGTCCACGCCCGGCTGCATGGCCAGCCGTACCTGGAAACGCGCCATCCACTTTTCGAGGTCCTTCTCCCTCGCCGCGTCCGTCGTCCGGTCCTTCTTCGCCACGTGCCCTCCCGGGTGATCGGCAGCCGTACGTCATGGAGTTGGACGCCGGGGCATCGAAGTGGGTTGCGCAAGCGAGAATCTGACGAGTTTCAGGTGACTGCCAGGAGCCGCACTAGCTCTACCGACCGGCCCACTGTCTCAGAACGTCACAGTCCACGGGTTCTGGCACAGCTTCTGGCCCCGCGCCCCGCGCACCCTGACCGGAAGTCCTGGTGACACCAGCCTGCCTTGGTGACTCCCGTTGAGAGCACGAGGTAAAGGCTGCCGGTGTCGGTGGGGCAGGCGGCTGCCCTACTCCCAGGCGGAGGACGGGATGTACTTCCGGGGTGCAGAGTCCGACCAGGGTGCGTCCCGGCGCCTGATGGAAGCCCATGGAAGCCCTCGAGTGGCGCGAGGGGTGAGGCGTTGCCCGGATTCCGGTGCATCCGGGAAGGCATCGATGGCCTGGCTCGGGCTCCGTTATGGCGGCGTCCCCAGCGGGTCCGCATGCTGTTCCGGCAGGGGGAGCCGAGCCCGTGCTCCGGTTCCGATGAACTACGTTGATCGTGCACGGACCGACGCCGGGACGTCGCGCATGGAGGACAAAGCTGCCTGTCGGCAAAGGGAGTTCAGCGACCTCCGCCCGACAGGCGCGCCACAGACGACGCCAGTCGGGGACGACGGCCGGCAACGACTTCACCAGAATCGGAGAACAGCAATGCGGTACGAGTCGTCCGCGCAGCCCGACACGTCCGGGACACCCGCCACCGCGAGGCCGACCTCGCGTCGCCGGCTCCTGGGAGTGTCCGGCGCGGCCCTCCTCACAGCGGCGTGCGGTCCTACGGAGCGTAAGCCGTCGGGTGGTGAGGGGAGTGTGCAGCCGGACGCGAAGGGCGGCGGCGCACCCACGGGCGAGGCGCCGAACGGCGCGCTCGGGGTGAACTTCAACGAGGACCCCTCCGACATGAACTTCGCCCAGGTGAGGGCCCTTTCGGCGAAGTGGGTGCGCGGCTTCGTCCCGATGACGGACTACCTCGACATGCACGCCCCGGCCCAGCAGCGGTCCATCGCCAGGCTGCTCGACGCGAGCGGGAACGACTTCAAGACGATCCTCTCGCTGAAGTTCCCCTTCCTGACCCTCGGGCAGTCGCTTCCCAAGGTGGGCAGCAAGGAGATGGGAGCGCAGCTGAAGCGCGTGGACCGGGTGCTGCACGCGGTCATGGGGAAGATGGACATCCTCACCATCGGCAACGAGCCCTTCCTCGAGACCATGAAGGACGAGCGCGATGCGCGCCTCAATGTGTTCTACGAGCACATCGCCGAACACGTCATCGCCTACCGCAGGAAGAACTTCCCGCAGGGCTGCAAGACCCGGCTGTACATGGGGGCTCTCAACCGCCTCGACGAGAAGGAAGGGCGCACGAAGGCCACCGAGCGGTGGGTCCGCTTCGTCAACAGGAAGCCGGAGATCGAGGGCCTCGACATCCATCCCCACGTCGACTCCTTGCAGGCGGCCGGCAGGTACGTCCAGTACGTCGCGTCCCGCCTGGAAAAGAGCAAGAAGTTCCTCGCCACGGAGTTCTCCCTGGTGCGGCACTGGGAGAACCACATGCGCGACAAGATCCCGGCGGCCTATGCCGAGAAGTACAAGGTGCCCCCGAACACCCGGGTGTGGCAGGTGATCGGCAACGCGTTCGAGAAGCCCTTCCCCCAGAAGAGGTGGGACGACTTCCTCGCGATGAGTCCGTGGTTCGCATCCCACAAGGACTATCTGACGCAGCAGGTGCAGATGTTCCGGGAGACCGGGAAGCTCGCGGTGGCCACCTACGGGGTGGTGCAGATCGAATCGATGCAGACGGGCTGGGACGCTGACAAGAAGCCGTGGATCCTCAACCCCCTGTACGCGAACCGCACTGTCAGGGAGGAGAACGGAAGGGCCGGACGGACCACCGTCTGGTTCGACTCGTTCCGTGCCCTCCAGGATTCCTGAGCGACTCACCGGTGCTGCTCCCGTTCGTGCCCCACAGGCGCGTACGGGGACAGCGTGGTCGGCGATACCCATGCCGATACCGGCACGACGTCCTCGCCGCGCGAGCGGAGGCGAGCCGGTCTCCCCATCCAGGGAGTCGGTCGGCGTTGCGTCCTCTCTGCACAGGCGGAAGTGGCCGGGGCGGCCCTGAACGACACCCGCCAGGCGGCACCTTCATGCACCTGACGGGACGCTTCGAATTCTCCTCAACGACGGAGCAGGGTTCAGGCACCTGGCAATGCAAGCAGGCCGGGCACATATTTCGTTCAACCTGGCAACCTGGATGGGATCAGCGGCCCCGTCGCCTCCGCGCGTGCAGGTAAGCCGGTCGATCCGAGCGGCTTCGAAATGCTGACGGAGACTCGGAGCTCCACCAAGCTCTACCAAGTCAGCCAGAGTTCCGCACGCATGGGATGAGGATTACCCGGTATCGAGGAGGTCGTCCGGTTGACAATCCATTCGGATAGCGCTGCCAGTTCCGCGAGCCTGTTCAGGTCTGCACGCACCTTCACGGTCTGGCGCTATGGTGTTGGACACTCTCAGCTGCTCCTTCGCGCGGTCCCTGACAGTACAGACGCCGCGTGCCTGGACCTGCTCTTCGAAGATGTGAAGGCCATGCAACTGGTGACTTGCTATGAATCGATTGAGCTTCATCCGGCAGGTGAGAAGGAAGCTCAGCAGATTCTGGATACATCGGGAGTGGCCTCCGCTTGGCGGGGCCGGTATCTCGTCGTCTCCCTTCGCTCCAGAAGCGGTGCAGGGTTTGTGTTGTGCAGAAGAATCACCGCTCTGCATGGTGGAGATGACCCATTCGGACCTCAAGGAGGAATTGAGGAACGTGATGTCATGTGGAGCATTCGCCGGTAGTCGTGCGCGAGTCGGCCAATAGCCGAGCACGTTTCCTGGAGTCGGGCCGGCAGCATGGAACGCTGGTCGACAAAGCCGCAGAGGCCCCTCGGGATTGCCCCTGAGGGGCCTCTGGGTGTCTTGACAGCAGCGGTTGGCGATCACGTCAGTGGAAGGGCGCCATCGTCGGCGCCGCCGTAGCGTGTTTTCACCCGCCTGCGAGCGCCGTCCGCACCGACGCGGTATCGGCCCGTCCCTTCTCGTAGACCGTGAGGCCCCGTGCCAGGTGGAGCGGCACCAGTAGCAGTTCGACGATGAGGGCCTTCCAGGCGTAGACGAGGTTGACGGCCTTGGTCGCGTAGACGCAAGGGATGTTCAACAGCACACCTGCCAGTGGGAGTTTGCGGCGGCGGGCGGCATAGATGAGTGGTGGTGTGGTCAGCAGGAGTTCGGCTCCGGCCCACCAGAGGAAGGCGAGCGCGGGGGGTTGACCGGTTGTCGCGGTGATGACGAACGGCGTCGCCCACCACAGCGGTGCGGTCAGGATCTCCAGGAGGGCGAGGAGCACCCAGACCGCCAGCAGCGGTTTGTGCACGACCAACCGTCCGAGGTGCAGCCGGACGTTCTGGCAGAAGCCGGCCATCCAGCGCCAGACCTGTTTGCGCAGGTAGGTGAGGTCTTCCGGGTCGGCGGCGAGGGCGACCGCGTCGGAGACGTAGACGGCGCGTCTGCCGGCGATCTGCTGCGACCAGGTGTAATCCATGTCTTCGACGATGGTCCGCTCGGGGAATCCGCCGAAGGCCATCAGGTCGTCGCGCCGGAAGACGGAGCAGCAACCCGAGCAGACCATGGGGCTGTTGGCGCGGGCCTGGATGGGGCGGTGCCAGTGGAAGCCGAAGAGATACTCGGTGGAGCGTCCGCGCTCCCAGACCGTGTGGGTCCGGCGGGTGCGGACCGTGCCTGCCGCGACCGAGACATCGGGGTCGTCGAAGACGGGCACGACGGTCTCGATGTAGTCCGGCGCGAGGACGGTGTCCGCGTCGACGGCCAATACGAGGTCGGTGGTGCAGTGTGGAAGGGCGTAGTTCTGGGCCTTGGCCTTGCTGCCGAGATTGTGGGGTGGTCGCAGCACGGTGACGCCGTGTGACGCGGCCACCTCGCCCGTACGGTCCGTGGAAGCGTCGTCCACGACCAGGATCCGGTCAGGCCGGACCGTTTGACACGCGAGGGACTCCAGCGTGGCGGGCAGTCCCTCCTCCTCGTTGTGAGCAGGCACGATGACGGTGATGGTGTGCAACTCAGTCTCCCCCTGTCTTGCGGATCGCGCTGACTACGACCGTGAACAGTCCGATCACGCCGTAGAAGATGGTGCTGATGCCGATGAACGGCAGTCCTCCGTGCATGTCACCGACGGTAGGGCGAATGCGCCGTCCGCGGTTCCGGAGGATCCCTCCTGTGGATAACCCGGCGTTACGGCTTTCGCGTTGCCGGATGGCCCGGCCCGGACAGCTTGGGCGGGCGCACCCGGCCTCACCGTCCCTGTGCACAGCCCGCATTCGGGAGGGCCTTCAGAAAGTTCGGTGCATCGTGCCCAGAAGATGACATAGAGTCACCCGGTGCCCGCCCAAGTGCGGACTCTTTCCTTTTTATGGGGGTTTCACTCATGTCATCTGGCTCTGCCGGCTTACCTGCCGACATAACCGCCGGAGGCTCCGTGGTCCGGTCGCCCAACGGGCTCGCGAACGCCGTCACCGTGCTGCTCGCGCTGGTCATCGCAGTCGACGTCTTCGCCGTCTACGCCGGACTCAACATCCATGCGCTGCTGGGCAAACTGCTGTCCACGACCCGTCACGAGCTGGCGCAGGGCGATGACCTCTACGGGTTGTCCGGCACCTTGCAGCTTGTGTGCACGCTCGCCACGGCCGCGGTCTTCCTCGTCTGGTTCCACCGCGTCCGCGTGAACGCCGAGGGTTTCGCCCGGGACATGTGCACCATGAACCGGGCGTGGGCCGTCGGCGCCTGGTTCGTACCGATCGGCAATCTCTGGCTGCCGTACCGCTTCGCCAAGGAAGTCTGGGACGCCAGCGCTCAGTCCACGGCGGACGGTGCCTGGCGTGAGGTCTCACACCGACGGGTAACGGCCTGGTGGACGACGTGGATCGCGGCCTTGGCGGTCGACAGGGTCGGCGCCTCTCTCTACAAGAACGCGGAGACCCCGCAGGCGCTCCAGCAGGCCACGAGCGTC
Organism: Streptomyces sp. MCA2; assembly: GCF_023544705.1. Taxonomy (NCBI): domain Bacteria; kingdom Bacillati; phylum Actinomycetota; class Actinomycetes; order Kitasatosporales; family Streptomycetaceae; genus Streptomyces; species Streptomyces sp. MCA2. The sequence continues at coordinate 229,186 of NZ_JAMJFM010000003.1, read as the reverse complement.
GTGATGCTGTCCGATCTGCTCGATATCGCGGCGGCTGCGCTCGGGATCCTTTTCGTGCGGAAGCTGTCCCGCATGCAGCAGGTGAACCCCGGGAGCTGAGGCGCGGGTGCCGCTGCGGGCGGCGGCACTCCCCGCACCTCGTCCGGGTGGCCTCGGTCCGGGCCGTGGCCTCGCCCCGTCGACGAGGACGCAGGGCGCCCTGGAGCCCGAGCCCTCTCGCCGCACGGTCGCGGAACGCACAACGACGCCGGCCGCCGCGCCCCGTGGGGGCGAGCGCGACGGCCGGCGTGTGGAGCTGAGGACGTGAGCTGGTTACTCGACGACCTTCAGCAGCTTGTTGGGCGTGCCCTCGCTCGGGTTGGAGATCTTGTCGGCCGTGGCGCCGGCCGTCAGGGCCTTCTCCACGTCCGCCGGCTTGGCGTCCTTGTGACCGGCCAGGTAGACGGCGGCGGCACCCACGACGTGCGGGGTCGCCATCGACGTACCGGAGATGGTCTTGGTGGCGTCGTCGCCGCTGTTCCAGTCCGAGGTGATGTCGGAGCCGGGCGCGTAAAGGTCGACCGCAGTGCCGAAGTTGGAGAAGTCGGACTGCTCGTCGTCCTTGGTGCTGGAGGCCACGGTGATGGCCTCCTTCACGCGTGCCGGGGAGCTCTGGCCCGCGTCGGAAGACTCGTTGCCCGCCGCGACACCGAAGGTGACACCGGAGTCGATGGCCTTCTTCACGGCCGTGTCCAGGGCCTCGTCCACGCCACCGCCGAGCGACATGTTGGCGACCGAGGGGCCCTTGTGGTTCTTGGTGACCCAGTCGATGCCCGCGACGACCTGCTCGGTGGTGCCGGAGCCCTCGCCGTCGAGGACCTTGACGGCGACGACCTTGGCCTTCTTGGCGACACCGTGCTTGGTACCGCCGATGGTGCCCGCGACATGCGTGCCGTGGCCGTTGTCGTCCTCGGCCTTGTCGCTCTTGTCGATGGCGTTGAAGCCGTACGACGCGCGACCGCCGAAGTCCTTGTGGCTGATGTGGATGCCGGTGTCGATGACGTAGGCGGTGACGCCCTCACCCGCGGCGTCCGGGTAGTTGTACTTCTTGTCTCCCTTGGTGTCCGCCTGGTCGATACGGTCCAGGCCCCACGACGGCGGGTTGTCCTGGGCCTCGTTGATGTGGAACTTCTTGTTCTGTACGACCTTGTCGACGGACGGGTCGGCGGCGAGCTGCCTGGCCTCTTCCGCACTCAGACCGGTCGCCGAGAAGCCGTCGATGGCGGAGCTGAAACTCCGCTTGACCTTGCCGCCGTACTTGGAGGCCAGGTCGCCGCTCTCGGCGGTACGCACCGACTTCTTCAGCATGACGATGTAGCTGCCGTTCACGGCACCCTTGGCCTCGGCTCCGTAAATCTTGCCTTCGGCGGCCGGCGACGCACCCGCGGTGACCGCGGTGACCGCGGCGATACCGGTGGCGGCGACCGCGGCGGATATCGCCGTGACGAGCCGCTTCTTGCTGGAACGCTTGTGAGCCATTGCGGAGGGTTCTCCTCGTTCGTGGTGTGGGGGGAAAGCGTTGCGCAATAGCCCGAAGAGACCGGAAGATCTCCGTCGGGCTGGCTCGAAACCCTGTCTGATTGATGAGTTCAATTCAAGGCCAGCCGGAGCGTGTGAGATAGACAACAAGCCCGCTGTAATGGGAAATGTTTCAGAAGCGGTCAAAAGGAGCCCGGAGTTGAACCGGAGGGACTCAACTCCGTTTACACAGCGGCAATGGAGAGTGTTGTCGGGGTGAAGGACGCATCAGGCCGAAGGGGAACGGCACGGCCGCAGGCACTCGTCACGTCGGTGCGCATTCCTACCCATGACGCCCTGAATCAGGGGGAGTTGGTGAGCCTTGAGGGGCGACGCGCAAGCATCGCGGCCCGTCTGCTGCCGCCAGGCGCCTTCGCCAGCCGGCTGTTGCCGGAGCCGGCCGGGACGTGATGCGTGCGCGTCGCCCCGTCAGCGCTGGTACCGGGCCAGGACCAGATTGCCGTCCTCGACGAGCCGCTTCCGCAACGTGTCCAGGCCGATCGCGCCGCTGTAGTACTCCTGGAGGCCAGGGGTGGCGATCTTGTCCTTCCACTCCGGATAACCACGGACGGACTGCGCCGGGGCGGAGCGGAGGGAACTCGCCAGGGCGGTGCCCGTCGCCCAGTCGTACCGGGCGACCCGTAGCGCCGGATCCTTCAGCGCCTCCCGGCCCGTCGGCAACAGCCAGTCCCCCAGGGCCAGCCGGACCATGTTCGGCGGGCGGAGGAGGAAGTCGATGAAGGCCATCGCTGCTTCCTTGTGCGGGCAGTCCTCGGCGATCGACAGGGTCTGCGGGCTCACCCCCTGGTCCAGCGCGGTGCCCTTGGGGGCCGGCAGCACCGTCCAGTCGAAGCCCTCGGGCGCCTGCTGGGCGATCTGCTGACGGTAGGAGAAGCCGAGCGGCACCATCGCATAGCGTCCGGCGAAGAAGCCCGGGAGGGTGTCGGAGCCGCCCATGCCCAGGGTCGTACGGGAGGCCGTGCGGTCGACGTTCACCTGGTCGTGGATGGTGCGCGGTACCCGCTGGTCGACGGCGTCGAACCGGACCTCCACCTTGCCGTCGGGGCGGCGGTGGAACATCCGGCCGCCCGTGGACAGGGCGAGGTTGAGGGTGGCCGAGACCGGTTCCTTCAGCGGCCACGCGACGCCGTACTCGCCGCCGCGGGTCAGCCGCCGCGCCACCTCCTCGAACTCCTCCCAGGTCCAGGGGTGTTCGGGGGTGGGGATGCGGACTCGGGACCGTTGCAGCTTTGCGCGGTTCGCGATCAGCATGCGCGGCTCCTGGAGGAACGGGACGCCGTAGATCTTGCCGTCGAACGTGGCGGTCTCCCAGCTCTGCCGTGGGATGTCGCGGGTGAGGCGCGGCGGCAGGAGGGTGGTGAGGTCGGCGAGGTCCCCGCCGTAGGCGAAGTCCGCGAGGTCGTCGGAGGCGTCGTGGATGATGTCCGGCGCCTCACCGCCCTCGAAGGAGGTCAGCAGCTGGTCGTGGACGGTGGGCCAGGCGCCCTGGACGTACTGCACCTGGACGTCGGGGTGCTGCCTGTTCCACTCGGCGACCAGGTGTTTGTTGACCTTGAGGGAATCCTGCTGCCAGGCCAGCGACTGGAAGCGCAGGGTGATCCGGCCGCCGTCCGTGCGCCCACGGCGGTCGTCGGAGCAGCCCGGCAGCAGGGCCGCGGCGGGCAGCGCGGCGGCGGTCGCGAGCAGACCCCGCCGGGTGAAACGGGCCGGGTGCGGGGGCGTATGGGCGTGCCGCATCAGCTCTTCACCGCCCCGGCGAGCATGCCGCCCGTGATCCGCCGCTGGATGACGGCGAAGAGGAGCAGGCTCGGGAGGGTGGCGAGCAGCGCGGCGGCGGCGAGCGGGCCGAGGTCGGCGACGCCCTCCGTCCCCAGGAAGTGGGTCAGCACGACCGGCAGGGTCTGTTTCTCCGGCGACTTCAGCAGGACCAGGGCGAAGAAGAACTCGTTCCAGGCGGTGATGAAGGAGAACAGCGCGGTGGCGACGATGCCCGGCGCGAGCAGCGGTGCGGTGACCGAGACGAGGGTACGCAGCCGGCCGGCACCGTCCACGGCCGCCGCCTCCTCCAACTCGGGTGGTACGGAACGGACATAGCCGGTCAGCATCCACAGGGCGAACGGCAGCGACCAGACCACATAGACCATGATCAAGCCGATCCGGGAGTCCACCAGATGGAGCCCCTTCAGGATCAGGAACAGCGGGATGATCACCAGGACGAGCGGGAAGGCCTGGCTGATCACGACCCAGCCGGTGGCCGCCCGCGAGAGGCGGTTGCGGTAGCGGCCCAGGACATACGCCATCGGGGTCGCCAGCACGATCGCGATCAGCGCGGAGACCGCCGCGGCCAGCAGGCTGTTGCCCGCGGCGGCCGGCAGCGGCTGCTGTGCGAAGGCCTGGTGGAAGTTCTCCAGGGTGGGCGCCTCGGGTATCCACGTGGGATGCATGCTCCCCAGTTCCCGCGGCGGCTTGAAGGCGGTGGAGATCAGCCAGAGGAAGGGAAAGGCGAGGAAGACGAGGTAGCCGAGGAGGGCGGCGTACTGGCCGGTGCGGGTGGCGGTGCGGCGCGCGGTGCCGGCGCGCCCCGCACCGCGCGGGGCGCTGCCGCGTCCCGGGGCGCCGAGGTCCTTCGTGCCGAGGCCCTTCTTCGTGCCGCCGCCCCCCTTCGTGCCGTCGCCGTCCTTCGTGCCGTAGCCGTCCGTCCCGCTTCTTTCGGTTCCGCCGATGTCCGTGCTGCCGCTGTCGTGGGTGCCGCTCACCGCTCGTCGTCCCCCTTCAGCCGGCCGGCCAGGTAGACGGCCAGCAGAACCGAGATCACCGCGACCATCGCCAGGCCCATGGTGGCGGCATAACCGAACTGCCCGTAACGGAAGGCCTCTTCATAGGCGAAGAGCATCGGCAGCCGGGTCCGGCCGCCAGGCCCGCCGTCGGTCAGCACGAAGACCAGGGCGAAGGAATTGAAATTCCAGATGAAGTTGAGCGCGGTGACGGCGAGCGCGATGGGCCTGAGGGCGGGCCAGGTGACGGTACGGAAGCGGCGCCAGGCGCCCGCGCCGTCCATGGCGGCGGCCTCGTGCAATTCGCGTGGCACGTTCTGGAGGCCGGCCAGGAGGGTGACGGTGGTCTGCGGCATCCCGGCCCACACACCGACGACGATGACCGCGGGCAGTGCGGTGGCCAGGCCGCTCAGCCAGTCCCGGCCATCGCCGGCTCCGGACAGGCCGAGGCTGCGCAGCGTCTCGTTCAGGATGCCGGCGTCCGGGTGGTAGACCAGCCGCCACATGATGCCGACGACGACCTCCGGCATCGCCCACGGAATGATCGCCAGCGCGCGGGCCAGCCAGCGCAGCCGCAGATTGAGGTTGAGCAGCAGGGCAAGACCGAGGGCGAGGACGAACTGCGGGACGGTGACCCCGAAGGCCCACACCAGTCCGATCCGGAAGGAGTCCCAGAACAGGGAGTCCTGGAACAGATCGGAGAAGTTCAGCAGCCCCACGAAGCCGGTGGCCTGGGTCCGGCCCGACTGGGCGTCGGTGAAGGCCAGTCCGATGCCGTAGAGCAGCGGCCCCGCGCTCAGTACCAGGATCGGGATCAGTGCGGGCAGCACCAGGAACCAGACGCCGTGGTCACGCCGGCGCCGGTCGGTGCGGTCCGCGGCCGATGCGGTGGACCGCCGTGGCGCGGTCGCCAGGGTCACAGCAGGGACTCCTCAGGACACGGCGCGGTCGGTCTGCCGTGGTGTGACCTGGGGCGTGTCCTTGGGATCAGGCCGGGCTCGGCCTGATCCCAACGACAGGCCCCAGCCGTTGGCACGTCTGCCATCGCTCCCCCTCTGCCCCGTCGGCGCTTCCGGCCGCCGTCATCGTCGTGACGGCGGCCACCTCAGTCAAGGTCCCGGCCGGATTCCTTGAAGGATCTCCCCACCTGGGAGGTCTCCCGGAGCCGCCGGGCGGACCTGCGACACTGGTCGCGTTCACGCACCGCAGGAGGCATCCCGATGACCGAACCGAGCCCCGCCGCCTTCACGGAGGCGCGCGCCCGGGACGTACTGGCCGCAGCCGGACGCCCCGATGCGGCAGCCGATGCCGCGCTGCTCTCGCTCGGCGAGAACGCCGTCTTCGCCCTCGGCGACCACGGGCCGGTCGTACGGGTGGGCCGCAGCGCCGAACTCCTGGAGCGGGCCGGGCGGGAACTCGGCGTGGCGCAGTGGCTGGCGGCCGAGGGCGTGCCGGCCGTACGGGCCGCGGAGCCCGTGGCCACGTTGGTCGACGGGCACCCCGTGACGTACTGGCAGCGGCTGCCGGAGGCCGTCCGCCCCGCCGGTCCGGACGATCTCGCCGCCCTGCTGAAGCTGGTCCACGCCCTGCCGGAGCCGCCGTTCACGCTGCCCCGGCGCGAACTGCTCGGCGGCGTCGAGCGCTGGCTGCGGCTGGCCGGCGACGCCGTGTCGGCGCCGGACGCGGAGTATCTGCGCGGGCGGCGGGATGCGTTCGCGGCGGCCGCCACCGCCCTGGAGCCGCATCTGCCCCGCGGTCCCATCCACGGCGATGCGCTGACCCGCAACGTTCATATCGGCCCCGACGGACCGGTGCTGGTCGACCTGGAAACCTTCTCCTCCGATCTGCGGGAACACGACCTGGTCGTGATGGCGCTGAGCCGGGACCGCTACGGCCTGTCCCCGGACGCGTACGACACCTTTGTGTCCGTCTACGGCTGGGACGTACGGGACTGGGAGGGCTGCGCCGTGCTGCGCGGGTCCCGGGAGACGGCGAGCTGCGCCTGGGTCTCCCAGCACGCGCCCGGAAACCCGGCGGCACTCAAGGAGTTCCGGCGCCGGATCGCCTCACTGCGCGACAAGGACGCGACGGTGCGGTGGTATCCCTTCTGAGCCGGTCGGGGTCGTGACAGCGCCGCAGCGCCCTGTCCCCGTCCCGCTTCCGTCCCCGCTTCCGTTACCGCTCAGGCCCTGGCCTGGTACGGGATCAGGGGCCAGGCCGGCTCGATTATCGCCTGGGGGTCGCCGGAGCGCCGCAAATACGCCTGGAACGCGGCGGCTTGTTCGGCGGCCGCCTGCTCCTGGAGGGCGTGCAGCGCACGGGGCGAGGGGATGGCGACGGCCGGGAACTTCTCCCCGATGCGCCGGGCGACCCCGGCCGCGGCCGCCGCGTCGGCGCCCGCTTCGTGCGCGCCGTCCAGCCGGACGCCGTAGTGCCCGCAGAGCGCCTGGAGCGCGCGCTTCCCCTTGCGGTAGCGGTCCACATGCTTGTCCAGGACGAGGGGGTCGATGACCGGCGCGGGTTCGTGTCCGAGGCGCTCGGTCAGCGTGCGCAGGCCGTGGCGGCGGCACTCGCGGTCCAGGAGGGAGAGGTCATAGCGGGCGTTCATCACCACCAGCGGGATGTCCGCGCGCAGGGCCTCGGCCAGCGCCTCGGCGATTTCCTCTATGGCGGTCACCGGCGAGCGGCCGTGTTCTTGGACATATGCGGTCGAAATGCCGTGAATGGCCGCAGCTTCATCGGGAATCGGCACGCCGGGGTCGAGCAGCCAGGTCAGCTTCTCGACCGCGCGGCCGTCCCCCTCCATCCGGATCAGCGCGGCCGTGACGATGCGGTCCTGCTCGACGTCCGTGCCCGTGGTCTCCAGATCGAAGCTGACCAACAGCTCCTGATGCCAGCTCATGCCGATACCTCGCTTCGCTCGGCCTCGCACTCGCTCGGCGCGCACCTTCCATCGATTCGCTCGTGACCCTCGCTCATGCCGAAACCTCGCTTCGCCCGGCCTCGCACTCGCTCGGCGCGCACCTTCCATCGATTCGCTCGCTACCCTCGCTCATGCGGCCTCCTTCGGTGGTACTTCCCCCGTTGCTCGCCCACTCTCCCACGCACCACTGACAATCGACCGGCCACCTGTCGCGGCACAGGAGCCGTGGTCCCCCGCCGCCCCTAGGCTGACCGCCATGGACCTACGGCTGGCAGGACATGGCGCGCTGGTGACGGGCAGCAGTTCGGGGATCGGCGCGACGATCGCCGAGACGCTGGCGGAGGAGGGCTGCGAGATCCTCGTCCACGGGCGTAACGCGGGGGCCGCGGCGGCCGTCGCCGAGCAGGTCGCGGCGCGCGGTGTACGGGCCGAAGTGGTGCTCGGCGATCTGACGGAGCCGGGCGTCGCCGAGCAGGTCGCTCTCACCGCACGCGACTTCGGGGCCCGCATCCTCGTCAACAACGCCGGTCCGTTCGCCGAGCAGGACTGGGAGAGCTCCGGGCCGGCCGACTGGCGGGCCGCCTTCGAGGGCAATGTGCTGCCGACGGTGCGGGTCAGCCAGACGCTGCTGCCGTCGCTGCGCGCGCACGGCTGGGGCCGGGTGATCACCATCGGCAGCCGGGCCGTGCGCACGCCGCTCCCCCATATGGCGGCGTACTCCGCGGCCAAGGCCGCCGTGGTGAACATGACCACCAGCCTGGCCCGGCACCTCGCCGGGACCGGGGTCACCGCGAACTGTGTGAGTCCAGGGGTGATCGTCACCCCGTCCATGTACCGGATGTTCGAGGAACGGGCGGCGGCGGGCGAGGACACCGGAGCCGGTCCGGAGGGCGGACCCGACGAGGCGGACATCGTCGCGGAGTACGCGCCGAACCCGAGCGGACGGCTGGGGCGCCCGGAGGACATCGCCGCCGCGGTCGCCTACCTTGCGAGCCCCCGCGCCGATTACGTCAACGGGATCGAGCTGCGGGTCGACGGCGGGATCACGGGGACGTCGTAGGAGTTTCCCTTCTCACGTCCGCCGTCCGCCGTCCGCCGCCCTCCGTCACCCGTCACCCGTCACCCGTCACCCGTCAAGGCTCCGGCAGCGGCCGGATGACGGGCGGCGCGTCCCGTCAGGACACCGGCCGCGAATCCGCCCACATGCTCTCGAATTCCTCGCGGTAGGTCTCGAAGAGGCCGTGGTCACCGGCGTCCCGGCCGTCCTGGCGGACGACCTCGCGGCCGCCGCCGCGGAGGACGAGGACGGGGGACTCCATACCGCGGCTCTTGCGGAGGTAGGGCTGGACGACGGCCACGCCGTCGGGACCGTCGCCGTCGACGAGGTAGGCGGTGAAGCGCGGGGTCTCGTCGAAGACCTGGATCTCGAAGGCACCGGGGTCGCGCAGCCGGGCGCGCACCCGTCGCATGTGGAGGATGTTCATTTCGATGGAGCGGCTCATCTCGCCCTTTTTCAGGCCGATTTCGCGCTCCCGGCGGCGGACCGCGCTGCTGGCCGGGTTGAGGAAGAGCAGGCGGACGCGGCAGCCCGATTCGGCGAGCCGGACCAGGCGGCGGCCCGAGTAGTTCTGGACCAGGAGGTTCAGCCCTATTCCGACGGCGTCGAGCCGACGGGCGTTGCCGAAGAGGTCCTCGGCGGGGAGCTGGCGCTGGAGCCGCACCCGGTCGGAGTGCACACCGACGACGTCGGCGTAGCGGTCGCCGACGAGGTCCTCCACCGCGTCGATGGGCAGCCGTCCGGAGATTCGGGTGCCGACGCCGGAGCCGAGGATGTCCAGGAGGCGGGCGGAGGCACGCTCGGCCTGGGCGAGCACCGTCTCGGACAGGGCGCGGTTGCGGGAGACGATGTTGCGGGCGACCTCGAGTTCGTCGAGGGCCAGCTCCACCTCGCGGCGGTCGTCGAAGTACGGCTCGAAGCAGGGCCAGTGCTGGACCATCAGTTCGCGGAGTTGCGGCAGCGTCAGGAAGCTGACGATGTTGTCGTCGGCGGGGTCGAGGAGGTAGCCCTTGCGGCGGCTGACCTCGCGGACGGCCACCGCGCGCTGGACCCACTCCTGTCCGGCGGGCCCGGCCGCGGCGATGACCCATTCGTCGCCGTGCACCGGCTCGTAGATGGGCCGCAGGACGGCCGCGACGACGGCCCGCAGCCGCTGCTCGACGAGATTCAGCCAGATATAGGCGCGGCCGGCCCGCCGGGCCCGCGTGCGCACCTCGCTCCAGGCGTCGGCGCCCCAGTCCAGCTCCGCCCCGATCTCCAGCGGGCGTGCCAGGGACACCGCGCCGGGCGGTGCGTCGACGGAGCCGCCCTCATGGCCCTCATGACTCTCGTCACCAGGGGGCAACTCCAGCCCGCCGCTCACCTGCCACCGCCTTCCCGAACCCCCGTGCCAACGATCAAGGCAGACTACTGCGGTGCGGGAGACGGTGCAGCAGGATGGATCGAGTCGGTTGCCAACTCCCCTTACCTATAGTGCCCGTTGTGCCCGGACAGCGCGGGTGGAGTGAGCGGATTCATAGCGGTGACATCGCGTGGGACCAGCTGGAAGCCCTGCCAGTGCACGGGCATCGGCTCCTGGTCCTCGTCCCTGGCGATGTGATGGAACCCGATGTTGACCCACGCGATGGGGTGTTTCAGCGGCTGGCCGTTGACCCAGGTGTCGACGCTCTTGCCGGCCCGGGTCCCGCAGTTGGCCAGGTTGTTGCTGGCGAACTGCTCGCATTTGTTGTAATCGGTGAAGTAGATGTCGTGTGTGGTGTAACTGCGGCCGGTGTACTTGCTGGTGGGGCCCGGGGCGATCTCGTACGAGCGCGGGTGGCCGTCCTTGTTCTTGCCGGCGGCGCTCACCACCCGCCACCAGCGCAGCGCGCCGGAATCCCCGGCCAGCTCCTTGGTGACGGGCGTACGGGTGGTGCGGATGGTGGGGGTTTGGCCGCCGGGACGGATGGTGGTGGCGGAGTCGAACTGTTCGACCTTGTTGGCGGCGCTGCCGTCCAGGCCGAAGTTGAGCCGCCAGAAGACGTTGTGGCTGTGGCTGGTGGCGTAGTCCTTGGCGCCCTTGCCGATCGGCGCGCCGCGGCCGTCACCGGCGTCGTAGTCGCCGGGTGACACGGTGCCGGTGGCACCGACCTGAAGGGTCATGGTGCCGTCGCCGGAGAACCGCCACTCGCTGATGTACTCGTACCAGCCGACCTTGTTGACGGTGTAGAGCAGCAGGTCCTTGCCCTGGAGCTGGTAGGTCTTGGCGTGCTCGCCCGGGTAGGGGCCCATCCGGTAGGCATGGCCGCGGGCGCGGGTGGTGGCGCACAGCCCGCTGACGTCGGGGTGCGCGGCGTCATAGGCGCCGGGCACCCTGACGGTCTTGATGGTGCCGCCGGGGCATTCGGCGGGGTCGAGCTTCATCAGGCCCTGGGCGAAGCCCTGGCCGGTGAGGTCGTCGTATTCGTTCCCTCCGTCGTCATAGGGAACGTGGATCTGGGCGAGTTTGGCGGTGGTGAGCACCTTGATCGGGGTGCGTTCGCCCTTGGGCTGGTAGGAGACGTCGTCCAGGACGAGGCCGGCGTTGCCTTCGTAATGCCAGCACATGCGCCAGACCGTGCCGCCGTCGAGCGTCTGGGTGATGCGGTAGGCGGCGCTGCAACGGGGAGCGGGTGCGGGTGCGGCGGCGGCTTCGGGGGCGGCCTGGGCGGACGGGCCGGTCAGCAGGGCGGTGGCGGCGAGCAGCAGGGGGGCCGCGGTGAGAACCGCGGCGCGGCGGCGCGGACGGCGGGTACCGGCGGGGCGTCTTTCGGGCATGGCAAGGGCTCCCGGGGAAGGAGTGGTGGGGGTCGGCGGTGCGGGGCGCGTCAGCCGAGGCGCGCGACGGTGCGGGCGCTGAGGTCGATCACGAAGCGGCGGGTGTCGATCCACCGGCCGTTCTTCACCTTGGTGAAGAGCCGGATACAGCGGTGCTCCCCGCAGTCGGCCAGCGCACCCGGCGCCTCGCCCTCCGCGCGGCCGCGGTAGACGAAGCCGGTGACGGAGAGCGGGTCCGGGCCGGTGAGGTCGCGCCCGGTGGCGTCGCGGTAGTCCTGGCGCAGCCCGGATCCCAGCGGGGCGGCGATCAGCAGCCTGGCCGCCTCGACGGCCTCGGCGTGGCTGGGCGGCGGCTGGACGCCGTGCTGGGTGTCCGTCGACTCCACCTTCGAGGTCGTGAGGTTGACGGTCCTGGTGAGGTAGCTGTCGCTCTTGTAGTCGTAGAAGGAGACCAGCGCGCGGCGCGGCGGGTCGGCGAGGGCGATCTCAGAGGGGGCGAGTTCGGCCAGGTCGGTGGTGAGGCGTTCGGGCCCGGGGCGTCCGGTGACGTCCGCCGCCACGCCGCGCGGCGTCCGCGGCAGCGCCAGGTCCTGGGCGCGCCGCAGCTCGTCGTCGGTGAGCGGGTCCCTGCCCTGGCCGCGCTCCCCCTGGGGGCGGGCCCCTTCGACGACGCCGGGCGGCGGCGGTGGTCCCTGGTCGCGTCCCGGTGCCGGCGCGCCGACCGCACCGGGGCGGTTCCGGCCGGCCGTTCCGTCGGCGGCGCCGGCGTCGGACGGCAAGGTGATCGCGGCCATGGCTGCGGTGCCCGTCAGCGCGATGGCGGCCCCCGCGACGACCTTGCCGAGGTGGCGGTGCATCAGATGGTGCACGGTTCCCCCCTGCTGTCACGTCCCGTGACATGCATGTCGGTCCCCCGTCCGTCCTCCAGTAGGACGACCAGTAGGACGATCCGACATCGGGACAGGTTGCTCCACCATTGAGCGGAGATCTCGCGAAAAGCCCTCTGTGTACGAGAAGTTGCGAAAAGTTGGGTAAGGATTTCGATTCGTTCCGCGGATGTGTGTCGTGGAGTCGCCGCAGCGCCCGAGAAGAAAGTGGAAGAGTCTACCCATGCAGGTCTGGCCGGGACAGATGTATCCGCTGGGTGCCACCTATGACGGGGCGGGCACCAACTTCGCGGTGTTCTCCGAAGCCGCGAAGCGCATCGAACTGTGTCTGCTGCACGACGACGGTTCGGAGACCGCCGTCGAGCTGCGCGAGAGCGACGCCAATGTGCGGCACGCGTTTCTTCCGGGGGTGATGCCGGGGCAGCGTTACGGCTTCCGGGCGCACGGTCCGTACGAACCGGAACGGGGGCAGCGCTGCAACTCGGCAAAGCTGCTGCTCGATCCGTACGCACGGGCCATGAGCGGCCGGATCGACTGGGACGAGGCCGTCTACGGCTACCACTTCGGACGCCCCGAGGTGCGCAACGACCTGGACTCGGCGCCGCACACCATGGCGTCGGTCGTGGTCAATCCGTACTTCGACTGGGGTGACGACCGTCCGCCGCGCACCGCGTACCACGAGACGGTGCTCTACGAGGCCCATGTGAAGGGCCTGACGATGCGCCATCCGGAGCTTCCCCAGGAGCTGCGCGGCACCTATGCCGCGCTGGCGCATCCGGCGATCATCGACCATCTGACCAAGCTCGGGGTGACCGCGCTGGAGCTGATGCCGGTGCATCAGTTCGTCCAGGACCACCGGCTGGTGGACGCCGGGCTGACGAACTACTGGGGCTACAACACCATCGGGTTCTTCGCCCCGCACAACGCCTATGCGTCCTGGGGCGACCGCGGGCAGCAGGTGCTGGAGTTCAAGACGGCGGTGCGGGCGCTGCACCAGGCCGGTATCGAGGTGATCCTCGATGTCGTCTACAACCACACCGCCGAAGGCAGCCATCTGGGCCCGACGCTGTCGTTCCGGGGGCTGGACAACGCGTCGTACTACCGGCTGTCGGACGACAAGCAGTACTACATGGACACCACGGGCACCGGGAATTCGCTGCTGATGCGCAGCCCGCATGTGCTCCAGCTGGTGATGGACTCGCTGCGCTACTGGGTGCAGGAGATGCGGGTGGACGGATTCCGCTTCGATCTGGCGGCGACGCTGGCCCGGCAGTTCCATGAGGTGGACCGGCTCTCGTCGTTCTTCGATCTGGTGCACCAGGACCCGGTCGTCAGCCAGGTGAAGCTGATCGCCGAGCCATGGGACGTCGGTGAGGGCGGCTACCAGGTGGGGAACTTCCCGCCGCTGTGGACCGAGTGGAACGGGAAGTACCGGGACACCGTGCGGGACCTGTGGCGGGGGGAGCCGCGCACCCTGGCGGAGTTCGGGTCCCGGCTGACGGGTTCCTCGGACCTCTACCAGGAGGACGGCCGGCGGCCGCTGGCCTCGGTGAACTTCGTGACCTGCCATGACGGCTTCACGCTGCACGATCTGGTCGCGTACAACGAGAAGCACAACGAGGCCAACGGCGAGGACAACCGGGACGGTGAGCGCTTCAACCGTTCCTGGAACTGCGGCGCCGAGGGACCGACCGACGATTCCGGGGTGCGCCGGCTGCGGGCGCGGCAGATGCGCAACTTCCTCGCCACGCTGATGCTGTCGCAGGGCGTGCCGATGCTCAGCCACGGGGACGAGTTCGGGCGCAGCCAGGACGGCAACAACAACGCGTACTGCCAGGACAACGAGCTGTCGTGGGTGCACTGGCCGGAGCGGGCTCCGGGCGGGGGCGCCGACGACCCGTATGAGTCCGACGAAGCGGAGGGGGCGCAGGAGGCGGACGAGGAAGCGGAGGCGGAGGGGGACGAGGAGCAGCTGGCGCTGCTGGCGTTCGTCCGGCAGATGGTGTGGCTGCGGCGCGACCATCCGGTGTTCCGGCGCCGGCGGTTCTTCCAGGGGCACCCGATCGAGGGCGCCCACGACGAGCTGTCCGACATCGTGTGGTTCACGGCGGGCGGCGAGGAGATGGGGCCGCGTGACTGGCAGTCGGTGCACGCCAAGTCGCTGGCGGTGTTCCTCAACGGCAGCTCGATCTCCGAGCCTGGCCCACGGGGCGAGCCGGTCACCGGCGACTCGTTCCTGCTGCTGTTCAACGCCCACGACCAGGAGAAGGAGTTCAGGGTTCCGGAGCACCTCGGCCGGCAGTGGCAGATCGTGGTGGACACCGACCGGCCGCAGGCGGTGGCGGACGGCGGCGGCGCCAAGGTCAAGGCAGGCGACCGGCTGACGCTCATCGGCCGGAGCCTGCTGGTGTTGCAGCGGCCGGCGTAGGGGCGGCGGCCCGCTGCCGGGCCGGGGCACCGAGGGCGAGACAGAGGATCAGGACGGCCGCTCCGACGGCGACGGCGAAGGCGGCGGAGGGGCCGTGCGCCTCGGCGAGCCGGCCGGCGGCGGCCAGGGCCAGCGCCTGGCCGCCGACCACCGCACTGGTGAGGAACGCCATCGATTCGGCCAGCCGGCCGGCGGGCACCAGCCGTTCGGTGAGGCCGAAGAGCGTGATCAGATGCGGCGCGAAGGCCACCCCGAGCACCACGACGACCGGATAGAGCGCCCCCAGGGACCGTACGAACAGCAGCGGTACGGACAGCACGACCAGCGCGACGGCGGCCGCCCGCCAGCGCGTCGGCAGCGTGATCCGGGCGGGCACCAGCGCCAGCGAGAGTCCGGCGACGGCGCTCATCACCCCCATCGCGGCGTAGACGAGCCCGGCCTGGGCGGGCTGGTGGAGGCGTTCGGTCAGCGCCGTGATGCCGGCCTGGCAGGCGCCGAAGATGACGCCCTGGAGCGCCATCGAGGCCCGCATGCCGTGCACCGCGCGGGGCATCCGGGCACGGGCGGGGCGGGCCGCGGGAGCTTTGGCGCGGCGGCCGTCCGCCACCCCGGCCGTCGGATGCAGCGCCGTAGCCGTCGGGTGCAGCGCGAACGCCGAGCCGCAGACCGCGAGCAGCAGGGCGGCCAGGGCGAGGGCCGCGGCCGGGTGGGCCACCGTGGCGGACAGCCCGACCAGGGCCGGGCCGAGCACGAACGACGTCTCGTCCAGGGTGCCTTCGAAGGACAGAGCGGTGTTGATCAGGCGGTCGTCGGCCCCTGCGCGATGAGCGAGCGCCACGAGCCGGGTGCGGGCCAGCGGCCCGATCTGCGGTACGGCGGCACCGGCGAACAGCCCGATCAGGGCGAGCGGCAGAGTCCCGGCCCGGGCGAGGGCGGCGGCCACCAGCGCGGCCACGGCGAACGCGTCGAACCAGCAGGCGGCCAGCACCACCGTCCGCTGCCCGTGCCGGTCGGCGAGCCGGCCGAGCAACGGCCCGCCCACCGTCTGACCCGCCGCCAGCGCGCCGCCGACCAGGCCCGCGGTGGCCAGCGAGCCGCTCGTCTGTGCCACCAGCAGCAGACTGCCGAGCTGGCACATGGCCGTGGGGAGCCTGCCGAAGAAGGAGATGACGGGCAGCACCGGCCCGCTCAAGGCCATCACCCGGCGATAGGTGGCCGTTGCAGCGATCATCGCCAGACGCTATCGGGCACCGGCCCGCACACCCCAGGCACCGGACGCACGAAGGTCCACGGCCTCCCGCGCCGCCTCCTTGGAGGAAGCGACGACACCAATGCCGGGCGGGGATGACACAACGGGCCGCCAGCGGGGTACGGGTGTCCCCATGACGCAGCCACCGAGTCCGTCGCCGACCGCCACCTACCGGCTGCAACTCCAGCCGGACTTCCCGTTTGCGGCCGCCGAGCAGGCCGTCCCGCATCTGGCCGCGCTCGGCATCTCCCATCTGCACCTTTCGCCGGTGCTGGAGGCGGTGCCGGGGTCCACCCACGGCTATGACGTGGTCGATCACACGGCGGTACGGACCGAGCTGGGCGGCGAGCGGGGCCTGCGGGCGCTGGCGGCGACGGCCCGGTCCCACGGCCTCGGGCTGGTCGTCGACATCGTGCCGAACCACATGGCGGTGCCCGAACCGGTGTCGCTGAACGGGCCGCTGTGGCAGGTGCTGCGCGACGGCCCGACGTCCCCGTATGCGCGGTGGTTCGACATCGACTGGGACGCCGGGCACGGCGGCCGGCTGCTGCTCCCGGTGCTCGGCGGCCGACTCGGCGAGGAGGCGCGGCACTTCCGCGTCGAGGGCGAGGTGCTGCGCTATCAGGAGCATGCCTTTCCGCTGCGCCCCGGTACGGAGGGGCTGCCGCTGACCCGCCTCCTGGAGGCCCAGTGGTACCGCCTCGCCTGGTGGCGGCTGGCCCGCAGCGAGCTCAACTACCGCCGCTTCTTCACGATTCCGGAGCTGATCGCGGTCCGTGCCGAGGACCCCGAGGTGTTCGCGGCGACCCATGGCACGGTACTGCGGCTGGTCCGCGAGGGCGTCATCGACGGGCTGCGGATCGACCATCCGGACGGACTGGTGGACCCCGGCGGCTATCTGGCCCGGCTGCACGAGGAGACCGGCGGCCGCTGGACGGTGGTCGAGAAGATCCTCACCGGCGACGAACAGCTGCCGGAGAGCTGGGCGTGCGCGGGCACCACGGGCTATGACGCCCTCCGGCACATCGACGGTCTCTTCGTCTGCCCGCAGGGCGCCGGCCGGCTGTTCTCCCACTACCGGGACTTCGTCACCCCGCTGGCCGACGAGGGCGGTGACTGGGAGGAGACGGTGCGCCGGGCCGCGTACGAGGTCATCACGCACGACCTGGCCGCGGAGGTCGAGCGCCTGGTGCGGACCGCGGCCCGGATCAGCGCCCGCGTCCCCGAGCCGGGCGACCATGCACCGTGGGCGCTGCGCCACGCCGTCCGGGAGCTCATGGTGCGGCTGCCGGTGTACCGCCCGTACGCCGCGGACCCCGCGCGGGCCGGGCAGGACGCGGCGATGCTGGGCGCGGCGGCGGCAGGGGCACGAACCGCCTTCCGGGTGCCCGAGGAGGCGCGGGCGGTGGATCTGGTCCACGATCTGGCCCTCGGCCGGCTGACGGACGACCCGGGCCACGGCGGCACGGACTGCGCCGACTTCGCCGCGCGGTTCGCCCAGACCGCGTCCGCACTGCACGCCAAATCCGTGGAGGACACCGCCTTCTACCGCTATCCGGTGCTGCTCTCGGCCTGCGAGGTCGGCGGGGCCCCCGGCGAACCGGCGCTCCCCCCGGAGGCGTTCCATGCGTACTGCGCCCGCGTGCAGCGGGACCGGCCGGCGTCCGGGACGGTGCTCTCCACGCACGACACCAAGCGCAGCGCCGATGTACGGGCGCGGATCGCGGTGCTGTCGGAGTGCCCGGACCGCTGGCGGGACGCGCTGGGCGCGATGGCCGACGGGGCGGTGTGCGACGTCGGAACCGGCGGTGCGGACGGAGCCGGTCCGGCGGATCCGATGGTGTCGTGGCTGGCCTGGCAGACCGCGTTCGGCCTGGGTGCGCCCGGCGACGGTCCCACGGCGGAGCGCGTGGCGCCCGCGGTCCTCAAGGCCGTACGGGAGGCCGGGCTGCGCACCTCGTGGACGGAGCCGAACGCGGGCTACGAGGAGGCGGTCGAGGAGTTCGTACGCAACGGGCCGTGCGGTCCCACGGCCGCCCCGCTCGCCGCGCTGGACGCGGAAGTCGCCCCGTTCGTCCGCGCCAATGTGCTGGGCACGGCGCTGCTGCATCTCACCATGCCGGGCGTCCCCGACCTCTACCAGGGCACCGAACTCGTCTACGCCGCGCTGGTCGACCCGGACAACCGACGGCCGCCGCGCTTCCGCCCGGAGCAACTCGCCGAGCTGGACGCCGGCACCGCGCCACGCGATCTGTCCGCCGAGAAGCTCCGGATCACCGCCACGGCGCTGCGGCTGCGGCGCGAGAACCCGCACTGGTTCGGCGCCACGGGGACGTACGAGCCGGTGTATGCGGAGGGCCCGGCGGCCGAGCACTGTGTGGCGTTCTGCCGCGGCGGGCGGGTGCTGACGGTGGTGACCCGGCTGTCGCTGCGGCTGGTGGAGACCGGCGGGTGGTGGGACACACTGCTGCGGCTGCCGCCCGGCGGCCCCTGGCACGAGCTGCTGACCGGCCGCGAACTGCCGGGCGGCGCGGTGGTGGGGCTGAGCGAGCTGCTGGCGGTGTCGCCGGTGGCGTTGTTCGTCGGTGAGTGAGTGAGCGACCAGCGGGTCAGCGGTCCAGTCGGCATGACGGGGCGCCAACTAGCCGCGCCCCGCATCGTGTTACCGCGCGCTCGCGTTCTCTCCCCCACGCAGCAGTTCGGTGAACTCCGCGGCCGCGCCGGTCAGTTCGACCCGCGAGAAGACGGTGATGTCGCGCTGCCAGGGCGGGTCGGTGGGCACCGACGCACAGTCCAGGCCGAGGAGTTCATGGGCCGCGGTCAGCAGCACGCCGACGCCCGCCGAGGCCATCCGGACGGCGGTCGAGCTGTGCTGGGTACGGACGGCGGTACGCGGGGTGAAGCCGGCCCGTTCGCACTCCAGGTCCAGCCAGCGCCGTCCGTCGACCACCGGCTCCAGGCTGCATCGGACCCACGGGCGGTCCGCCAGCTCCGCGAGGCGTACCGACTCCCGGGCGGCGAGCGGATCGCCGTGCGGTACGACCAGCACCATCCGCTCCTGTCCCACGACGGTGACCGGCCCCGGCCAGTCCTCGGGGTGCGGGCCGAGCGCCATATCGGCGACGCCGCGGGCCATCTGCTCGGACAACTCCCCTGTGGTGGCGTACTCATGGAGCACCAGGCGCACGCCAGGATGCTCGCGGGCCCAGCGTGCACAGACCTCCGGGAGCACCCCGATCGCCTGTGCGTGCACCGTCGCGATATGCAGTTCGCCGCTCTCCGCGCCGCCCGCCGCGAGCGCGGCGCGGCGGGCCTGCCGGGCGCTGCGGACGGCGAGTTCGGCGTGCGGGAAGTAGGCCCGGCCCATCGCGGTCAGCCGCACCCCGCGCGTCATCCGCTCCAGCAGCGGGCCGCCGACCTCCCGCTCCAGCGCCTTGATCTGGTGCGAGAGCGCGGACTGGGTGACGTGCAGTGCGTCGGCGGCGCGGGTGAACGACTCCTGCTCGACGACCGCCACCAGGTACTCCATCTGCCGCAGACTCATCCCCGCCCCTCCCCGGTGCCCCGGCCCGCCTGATGAAGCACACCCCATGAGCTCGCCCCGTGAAGCGCACCCCATGAAATGCGCCCCTCAAGTGCGCCCATGAAGACTCTGCATCCACTCCAGTGAAACATTGCCTTGGACTCATCGCCGCAGGTGGGCGGAGTCTGCTCCCATGAGTCAGACAGAGACGAACACGGCGGATGTCCTCGTCATCGGCGGCGGCACCGGCGGCTACAGCACCGCGCTGCGCGCCGCGTCCCTGGGCCTGCGGGTGGTGCTGGCCGAACGCGACCTGGTCGGCGGCACCTGCCTGCACCGCGGCTGCATCCCCAGCAAGGCCATGCTGCACGCCGCCGAGCTGGTGGACGGCATCACGGAGGCCCGTGAGCGGTGGGGCGTCAAGGCCACCGTCGACTCCCTGGACTGGCCGGCCCTGGTGGCCACCCGCGACACCATCGTCGCCCGCAACCACCAGGGCGTGGCCGGGCACTTGCGGGCGGCGCAGGTGCGGGTCGTCCAGGGCTCGGCGCGGCTGACCGGTCCCCGTACCGTCCACATCGAGGGCGCAGGGGAGTTCACCGCGCGGCGCGGCATCGTCCTTGCCACCGGCTCCCGGCCGCGGCTGCTGCCGGGGCTGGTGGCCGACGGCCGTCGCGTCGTGACCAGCGACGACGCGCTGTTCGCCACCGAACTCCCGGCCTCCGTGCTGGTCCTGGGCGGGGGCGCGATCGGCGTCGAGTACGCGTCCTTCCACCGCTCCATGGGGGCCGAGGTCACGCTCGTCGAGGCGGCCGGGCGGCTGCTTCCGCTGGAGGACGAGGACGTCGGCCGCCATCTGGCGCGCGGTCTGAGGAAGCGCGGAATCATGGTTCGTACGGGCTCGACGCTGACCGCCACCGAGCTGCTGCCGGACGGCGTACGGGCGACCGTGCGCACCCCGAAGGGCGACGAGCTGGTGGTCAGGGCCGAGCGGCTGCTGATCGCGGTGGGGCGGGTCCCGGTGACGGACGGGCTGGACCTTGCGGCGGCCGGGCTGTCGGCCGACGAGCGGGGGTTCGTCGCGCCGGCGGACCGGTCGCGGCTGGAGACCGCCGTGCCGGGCATCCACGTGGTCGGCGATCTGCTGCCGCCGCCGTCCCTGGGGCTGGCCCATGCCTCGTTCGCGGAGGGCCTGTTGGTGGCCGAGACGCTGGCGGGCCTTCCTGGGCGTGCGGTGGACTACGCGACCGTGCCGCGGGTGACGTACTCCTCGCCGCAGACCGCTTCGGTCGGTCTGACCGAGGCCGAGGCACGCGCCCGCGGCCTGGAGATCAAGGTCAACACCATGCCGCTGGCCGCCACCGCCAAGGGCATGGTGCACGGTCAGGGCGGCATGGTGAAGGTGATCGCGGCGGCGGAGGGGGCGGGCGGCCACGCCACAGGACCGGTGCTCGGTGTCCATCTCGTCGGGCCGCATGTCTCGGAGATGATCGCGGAAGGCCAGCTGATCGTGGCCTGGGACGCCGAGCCGTCCGATGTCGCCGCGCACATCCATGCGCACCCCACGCTGTCGGAAGCGGTCGGCGAGACGTTCCTGACCCTGGCGGGGCGGGGGCTGCATCAGCACTGAGCGGGCCCGTGCCTCAGCGCTGAGCGGGCCCGTACCCCGGCCCGTTAATTCGGTTGCACGCCCGCCTCCGGCTGGCACCATGGCCCCGTACGCCCGGTTTTTCCTCTCACAGGAGCACAGCATGCGCGGATTCCTCGGAACTACTCATCGCCCCAGCCGGACGACAGTTCTTGAGGAATCCACCTTCCATGCTTCTTTCGCGCACCCTGAACATCGGGATTCTCGCCCACGTCGACGCGGGTAAGACCAGCCTCACCGAGCGGCTGCTGTTCGACACCGGTGCCATCGGCCGGCTCGGCAGCGTCGACACCGGTGACACCTGTACGGACACCGGCGAGCTGGAGCGGCAGCGCGGCATCACGATCCGCTCCGCCGTCGCCTCCTTCACCGTCGGCGACACCCAGGTCAATCTTCTCGACACCCCCGGTCACTCCGACTTCACCGCCGAGGTCGAGCGGGCGCTGGGGGTGCTCGACGGCGCCGTGCTGCTGCTGTCGGCGGTGGAGGGCGTCCAGGCCAGGACCCGGGTGCTGATGAAGACCCTGCGGCGGCTGCGGCTGCCCACCCTGCTGTTCATCAACAAGATCGACCGGACCGGCGCGCGGGACGAGGCGCTGCTCGCGGACATCCGCCGGCTGCTGGCGCCGGTCGCCGTCCCGATGACCTCCGTGACGGGCCTCGGCACCGCGCGGGCCGACGCGGTGCCGTACGCCCTGGAGGACCCCCGGGTCCGCGAGCGGATCGCCGAAGTGGTCGCGGAGGCCGACGAGTCGATCCTCGCCCAGCTGGTGGGCCCTGGCCCGGGAGGGCGGGAACAGGCCGGAACGGCGGCGGGCGGGCCGGAGCCGACCGCCGACCGGCTCCGCACGGCGCTCGCCGACCGGACCGCCGACGGTTCGCTGCACCCGGTGTACTTCGGCTCGGCGCTCGGCGGTCAGGGCATCGGCGCACTCATCGAGGGCATGGTCCGGCTGATCCCGCCGGCACCCATCGGTACGGGCACCGAGCCGCGGGGCACGGTCTTCGCCGTGCACCAGCCGCCGAACGGCGAGCGGACGGCCCATATCCGGCTGTACGCGGGCGCGTTGCGGCCACGGCAGCAGATCGCGCTGCACCGGGCCGCGGCGGACGGCGCGCGCGAGACCCTGACCGGGCGGATCACCTCACTCGAGGTCGTCGGCCGGGCACCCGGCGACGGCGGGCCGCTCACCCCGGGCCAGATCGGGGTGCTCCGCGGGCTGCCCGGCATCCGGACCGGTGACCGCCTGGGAGCAGCCGGCGACGACCCCGCCGAGGACACCCTGTTCCCCTCCCCCACCCTCGAAACCCTGGTCCGGGCCCGCCAACCGGCACGCGCCGCCGCGCTGCGCGCCGCACTGCTGGCGCTCGCCGACCAGGACCCGCTGCTCCAGGCGCGCCCCGCGCCGGACGGCGCGACCTCGGTGCTGCTGCACGGCGAGGTGCAGAAGGAGATCATCGCGGCCACCCTGCGCCAGGAGCACGGCATCGAGGCGGAGTTCGCGCCCAGCCGGGCGGTGTGCGTCGAGCGGCCGTCCGGGGTCGGCGAGGCCTGCGAGGAGATCGCCCGGCGCGGCCACACCAGGCCCTGGGCCACGGTCGGGCTCCGGGTCGAGCCGGGCGCCCGCGGCTCCGGACCGGTCTTCACCTACGAGACCGAACTGGGCGCCCTGCCGCACGGCTTCCACCAGGCCGTCGAGGAGACCGCGCTGGCGACCCTGCACCGCGGACCGCACGGCCTGGCGGTGACGGACTGCCGGGTGGTGCTCACCCGTTCCGGGTTCGTCGGCCCGCTCAGCACCGCCGGGGACTTCCGGGCCATCACCCCCGTCGTACTGCGGCGGGCGCTCGACCGGGCCGGCACCCGGGTCTACGAGCCGTACCACGCCTTCGAGGCCGAGCTCCCGCTCACCGCGCTCGCACCGGTGACCGCCCGCCTCGCGGCACTGGGCGCGGAGCTCGCCGAGACCTCCGGCGGGCGGCACTCCTGGCTGGTCAGCGGATCGCTCCCGGCCCGTCGTGTGCAGGAATTCCAGGGGCTGTTGCCCGGTCTGACGCACGGCGAAGGGGTGTGGACGTCCCATCCGTCGGGAGACCGGCCGGTGCGCGGGCCGGGGCGGGAGGTGGCTGCCGCGTCGCCGTGGGCACGGGAAGGGTCCGGGTGAGGACGGCCCCGCTCAGCGCTCCGTCAGGACGTAGTCCACCCGGCCGAACGTGATGTGGTCGCCGGGGCCGACCGGCACCTCGCCCACCACACGACGGCCGTTGACGCAGGTGCCGTTGGTGGAGCCGAGGTCGCGCAGCAGCCATCCCTTGCCCACGCTGCGGAGTTCGGCGTGGGCGCGGGAGACCGTCTCGTGGTTGAGGCGCAGGCCCACGCCGGGGGCCCGCCCTATGAGCAGCGGGAGCGGGCCCGGCTCCGGCAGCAGCAGCTTCGGCAGCCGCTCCATGCGCCAGGCGCGGCGCACCCGGAGGTGGAACGCCGACACCCGGCCCACCATCCGCAGCATGACGCCCTGAACCTTGCCGCGGCTCGCCAAGTCGGCCGTGACCAGGTCGAGTTCCGACTGCTGTTGGGCGGTGAGAACGAGTTCCAGACGCCGCAGGAAGGTGTCCTGGGACAGCCGTCCCTGTGCCGCGCCGTCGCGCAGCAGATCGAGGGCGCGTTCCCGGTCGGCGTCCGACGGGCGCGCCGGGCGCGCAGGGAACTCGAGCGAAGTCATACCGAGATTCTCCGGCCACCGCGAGCCGCTGTCCAGGCGATGTAGGTGCGCGGGACGCGCAGGTGGGCGCATGGGCTCGCCGGAACGGCCCAGTGGGATGGCGCGATGTCGGCCCGTATCGCCACGTCGGACTGTCGGGCGGCGCGGCAACATGCTTTCTTCGTCAGGGACCGGACCGAACGAAGGAGGACGGCCGTGCTGTTCGAGGTGTGGGCTCCGAAGGCCGGGCGGGTCGCTCTTCGGTGGGCGGGGGACCGGGCCGGTGAAGCGGACGTTCCGATGGAGCGCGCGGCCGGCCGCGCGGGCTGGTGGCGCACCGAGGCGCCGGCCCACGACGGGGAACGGTACGGCTTCCGGCTCGACGGCGGGCCGCCGCTGCCCGATCCCCGTGCCGCGCGGCTGCCGGAGGGCCCCGGCGGGCCCGGGGCGGTCGTCGAGCACGAACGGTTCGGCTGGCGGCATCCCTGGCGCGGCCGCCCGCTGCCCGGCGCGGCCCTCTACGAGCTGCACATCGGGACGTACACCCCCGAGGGAACCTTCGACGCCGCGGCGGCGCGGCTGCGGCACCTCGCCGACCTGGGCATCACCCATATCTCCCTGATGCCGGTCTGCCCGTTCCCCGGCACCCACGGGTGGGGGTACGACGGGGTCGCGCCGTGGGCGGTGCACGAGCCGTACGGCGGGCCGGACGGGCTCAAGCGGTTCGTGGACGCCGCGCACGGCCACGGTCTGGGGGTCGTGCTCGACGTGGTGCACAACCACCTCGGCCCGTCCGGCAACCCGCTCCCGGCGTTCGGGCCGTACTTCACCGACACCCATCACACGCCGTGGGGCGCCGCGGTCAATCTCGACGCCCCCGGCAGCGACGAGGTGCGCGGTTACCTCCTCGGCTGCGCGCTCTCGTGGCTGCGTGACTACCGGCTCGACGGGCTGCGGCTGGACGCCGTCCATGCGCTGCACGACGACGGCAGTCCGCACTTCCTGGCCGAACTGTCCGCCGCCGTCGACGCGCTGGCGGAGCAGCTGCGGCGGCCGCTGTTCCTGGTCGCCGAGTCCGATCTCAACGATCCGGGCACCACCGCGGCGCGGACCGACGGCGGACACGGTCTGCACGCCCAGTGGAACGACGATTTCCATCACGCCCTGCACACCGCGCTCACCGGTGAATCCCAGGGCTATTACGCCGACTTCGCACGCGCCCCGCTCGCCGCCCTCGCCAAGACGCTGACCGGCGGCTTCTTCCACGACGGTGGGTATTCCGGCTTCCGCGGCCGGGCGCACGGCGCACCGCTCGATCTGCGGGTGACGCCCGCCTACCGCCTGCTGGCCTACGCCCAGACGCACGATCAGATCGGCAACCGTGCGCTCGGCGACCGGCTCGCCGCCGGGCTCTCCCCCGGGCTGCTCGCCTGCGCCGCCACGCTGGTGCTGTGCTCGCCCTTCACACCGATGCTGTTCATGGGCGAGGAGTGGGGCGCGACCACGCCGTGGCAGTACTTCACCGATCACACGGACCCGGAGCTGGCGGAGGCGGTACGGGCCGGGCGGCGCCGCGAGTTCGCCGCGCACGAGTGGGCGGGCCACGCCGACGACTGGCCCGATCCGCAGGCCCCGGCGACCCGCGACCGCTGCGTCCTGGACTGGAGCGAACCCGCCGTGGAGCCGCATACCGCGCTGCTGGCCTGGCACCGCACGCTGCTGACGCTGCGCCAGGAGCTGCCGCCGCTGACCGACCCCGATCCGCGCCACACGGCCGTCCGCTACGACGAGGAGGCCCGCTGGCTCCTGCTGCGGCGCGGCCCGCTACGGGTGGCGGTCAATCTCGCGCGGGACACCACGGCCGCCATCCCGGTGGTCGGCGACGGCCCGGACGGGGACAGCGGCGGTCCGGGCGGCGGGGCGGGGCTGCGGGCGCTGGCGGGCTGGCCGGAGGCCCGGGTACCCGGTGCGGACGGCGTGCTGCGGCTGCCGCCGGAGGCGGCGGTGGTGCTCGGGCCGTAGCGCGGCCGCCCGCGGGCGGCCGGTCGGCCTCAGTGCGAGAACTCGGAGATGAACGCCGCGCAGAAGGCCTCCAGATCGGCCGGCTTCCGGCTGGTGATCAGGGTGTTCGGTCCGCTGGTGCAGATCTGGACCTGTTCGTCGACCCAGGTGGCGCCCGCGTTGCGGAGGTCGGTCCGCAGGCTGGGCCAGGAGGTCAGGGTGCGGCCGCGCACCACATCGGCCTCGATGAGCGTCCACGGGGCATGGCAGATGGCGGCCACCGGCTTCCCGGCGTCGAAGAACGACTTGACGAACGCCACGGCCCGCTCGTCCAGGCGCAGTGCGTCCGGATTGG
This sequence comes from Streptomyces sp. MCA2, assembly GCF_023544705.1. NCBI lineage: Bacteria > Bacillati > Actinomycetota > Actinomycetes > Kitasatosporales > Streptomycetaceae > Streptomyces > Streptomyces sp. MCA2. Next base: position 203,265 of record NZ_JAMJFM010000003.1, on the reverse strand, counting down.
CCACCCCGCCGGGCAGCACCAGCCCGTCGAAGTCCGCCGCGGTCGCCTCGTCCACCGTCAGATCGACGGGGAAGGTGTCCGCCTTGTCCAGGTGGTTGAACGCCTGCACCTTCCCCGTGCGGGTGGAGACCAGTGTCGGGCCGCCGCTCGCGTCGGTCACCGCCTTCCACGGCCGGGTCAGCTCGACCTGCTCGATGCCCTCTGGAGCCACCAGAAACGCCGCCTGCATAGTGCGCTCACGTCCCTTCATCGGGTCGGGGAGCGAGGAAGAAACCCCACTGCCACACCTCTCGACCATAACGGGCCGCACCGCCTTCCTTCATCCGCAGAGCCAGGGCCCGTGGACCGGTCCCGTGGCGCCCCCACGGCCGTCGGGGGGCCGGTCCACGGTCGCCGCCGTGTCCACGACCGCCCCAGCCCCGCTCGCCTGATCGTCCACTCCACGGGGAGGTGATGGACACTGTGTCCATGCCCCTGCGTATCTCCGACCTCCTGGCCCGGCCCGATCTCCGCCTGTCGGTCACCTACGACGTGCCGCCGGAGCTGCTGGCCCGCACGATCGAAGCGGCCACGGTCTCGGATCTGCCGACGCCGGGGAAGTGGCTCCAGGGCGGTGAACTCCTCATGACGATCGGGCTGTTGCTGCCGATGGAGCCCGCCGCCTGCCGGGCGTACGTCCGGGACGCGGCCGAGGGCGGAGCGGCGTGTCTGGCGCTCGGGCTGGGGCAGGGCCTGCCGTACCAGGAGGCGCCGGAGGCGCTGGTGGCGGCGGCCGAGGAGGCCGGGCTGCCGCTGCTGACGGTGCCGGACGAGGTGCCGTTCATCGCCGTCACCAAGGCGGTCTTCGACGCACGGGCCGACGAACAGCGCGCGCTGCTGCACCGGGCGTTCGCGACCCAGCGGCGGCTGACGGCCGCGGCGGCCGGCGACGGGCTGCGGCCGATGCTGACGGAGTGGACGGCGGCCACCGGTGTGGGCGCGACGGTGCTCGACCCGCTCGGGCGGCTGCTCGCCACCAGCGAGCACGAACAGCGGGCCCTGCCGGCGCAGGCGCACGATCTGCTCGAACGGGTTGCCGCGCGCGGACTGCGCGGCAGCGCCGCCAGCACGGCCGCGGGGCAGCAGCTGGAGGTACAGCCCCTGGGCGCGCGGCGGCTGCGCGGTCTGCTGCTGCTCACCGGCCGCCCGGACGACGCCGCCCGTTCGGTCGTACCCGGCCTGGTCTCCCTGCTCTCGCTGGAACTGGAGCGCCGCCACCTTCGCGACGAGCCGGAGCGCCGCCGCAGGTCAGCGCTGCTGTCGGAGCTGCTGGCCGACGAGGATCCGACCGCCGACCGGGCCCGCGACATGCTGCGCTCGGCGGGGCTGACGGCCGAGCGGGTGCGGGGCGTCGTGGTGGAGGCAGGGGGCGCCCCGGGCCGTACGGCCACCGGCCTCGCGGCATCCGGGTCGGCGGACGGGGCCGTGGACGGGTCGGCGGACGCGGCCGTGGACGGCGCCGCGCAGGAGATGGCCGCCGATCTGGCGCTGGCGGTTCCCGGCGGCCTGGTCAGGGTCGTGGGCGGGGCGCCGGGCGCGGTCATCGAGGCGGTGGTCGGCGAGGAGCTGGACATCCGCGAGGTGCTCGCCCGCTTCGCCCCGCACTGCCCGGCCGGTATCGGCCCGGCCACCGCACCCGAGGCGGTACGGGTGTCCGTGCGCCAGGCGGCCGGGCTGCTCGCCGTCAGCCGGTCGGGCGGAGCGCCCGCGGAGGCGCGGCAGAGCCAGGCCAGCCGGCTGCTGCTCGACCTGGGCGACCGCCGTACGCTGCACGGCTACGCCGACAGCGTGCTCGGCCCGCTCGATCTCGCGGACCACGGCGAGGAGCTGATCGCCACCCTGGCGGCGTGGCTGGAGACCGGCGGCGCCTGGGACGCCACCAGCCGGCGGCTCGGCGTCCACCGGCACACCGTGCGCAACCGCCTCGACAAGGCGATGGACCTCACCGGCCGCCGTCTCGACGACCCCGACGACCGCTTCGACCTCTGGCTGGCCACCCGCATCCGCCGCGGTGGCGCTCCCGGCACCGGCCCCGGCGGCCGGCCGGCTCCCCCACCGCCAGGCCGGTGACGCGGAGCCCCGCCACCCCGGTCGCCCTTCACTCTCTCCGTCGCACCGTCTTTACTTCGATGGTGACCTACGAGATCCGCACCCTCACGTCCGGCGCCACCGGCCCCACCCCCACGCCCGCACCCACCGCCACGCCCGCTCCGGGTGCCTCACGGGGCGGCGGGCGCGGCACGTTGGTGGCCGTCAGCGATCTGCACGTCCGCTACCAGGAGAACCGCGACATCGTCGAGGCGTTACGACCGGAGTCCGACGAGGACTGGCTGCTGGTCGCCGGCGACGTCGGTGAGCGCGTCTCCGACATCCGCTGGGCGCTCACCCTGCTCAGCAGCCGGTTCGCCAAGGTGGTCTGGGTGCCCGGCAATCACGAGCTGTGGACGCCGGAGCACGACCCGGTCCAGCTGCGCGGCGTGGCGCGCTATGAGCATCTGGTCGAGATCTGCCGGGAGTTGGGCGTGCTCACCCCCGAGGACCCGTACCCCGTCTGGGAGGGCACCGGCGGCCCGGCCGTCATCGCACCGCTCTTCCTGCTCTACGACTACACCTTCCGGCAGCCGGGGACGACGTCCAAGGAAGAGGCGCTCGCCCGGGCCGAGAAAGCCGGGGTCGTGTGCACGGACGAGCACTTCCTGCACCCGGACCCGTATCCGACGCGGGAGGCGTGGTGCCAGGCGCGGGTGGCCGCCACCGAGGCCCGGCTCGCCGCCCTGCCCGCGGAGTTGCCCACCGTGCTCGTCAATCACTGGCCGGTGGTGCGCGAGCCCACCCGGCCCCTGTGGTACCCCGATTTCGCGCTGTGGTGCGGGACGGAGGCGACCGCCGACTGGCCGCGCCGGTTCCGCGCCGCCACCGTGGTCTACGGCCACCTGCACATCCCACGGCTGCTGGTCTGCGACGGCGTGCCCCATCAGGAGGTGTCGCTCGGCTATCCGCGGGAGTGGCAGCGCCGCACCGGCACACCCGGCCGCCCGGTCCGGATCCTGCCCGCACCGGCCACCGTCGCCGCCGGAGCCACCGGGACCCTCGCATGATCGACAAGCTGCTGCCGGCCCCGGTCGTGACCGCCGAGGCCTTCCACGACGCCCCGGTGTCCGAGATGTTCCCCGAGGAGTGGGCGCTGGTGTCCGGCGCCGTGCCCCAGCGACAGCAGGAGTTCGGCACCGTACGGGGCTGCGCCCGCGACGCCCTGGCCGAACTGGGCATCGCCCCCGCGCCCCTGCTCCCCGGCCCCAACCGGGAGCCGCAGTGGCCGCCGGGCATCGTCGGCGCCATGACGCACTGCGCGGGCTACCGCGCCGCCGCGGTGGCCCGCTCGGCGGACGTACGGACGATCGGCCTGGACGCCGAGCCCCACCTGCCCGTGGAGGACCCCGGCGTGGTCGACCTCGTCACCCTCCCCGAGGAACGCGTCCAGCTGCGCCGGCTGGCCGCAGCGCAGCCCGAAGTCTGCTGGGACCGGCTGGTGTTCAGCGCCAAGGAGTCCGTCTACAAGGCGTGGTACCCCCTCACCCATCGCTGGCTCGACTTCGAGGAGGCCCACCTCACCCTCGACCCGTCGAACTCCACCTTCACCGCCCGCCTCCTCGTCCCCGGCCCCGTGGTCGACGGCAGGGAACTCACCGAATTCAGCGGCCGTTGGCTCGTGGGGGCGGGGTTGGTGGTGACGGGGATCGTGGTGATGGCGTGACGGGGGGCGGATGGGGGGGCGAGTCCCCTCGGCCCATCCGGTGCCGAACGCCGCACCGGCCGCCGGATATCCGCCCTGCCTGCGGTATTTTTCATGGCCCGTCAGGACGTTGAAGGGTCATTGCCCACTCATGCAAGAGCACTGCGACACCACCGGTGGGACAGCACCCTCCGACACCGAGCTCGTCCGGCGTATCCGTGCGGCAGCCCGGCCCGGCGGCGGAGCGACCGACGCTCCGTTCGGCACACCTGCTCCGGACGGCCCGGCTCGGGCGGGCCAGGAAGCCCTCAACGAGTTCCATCAACGGCACTACGCGGCCGTGCTGGCCCACGCTCGTGACTGCTGCCGCTCGTCCCAGGCCTCGGCGGATCTGGCCAAGGAGGCCATCGACCACGTCCTGCACTCCCCCGGCCCGGAAGAGGGGGCCGATCCGGCCTGGCGGGCCGCGCTGCTCGCGGCGGTACGCCATACCGCCGCCGCCTGGCACCGCACCGCCCGCAACACCGAGCTACGTGACGACTTCGCGTCCTGGCTGGCCGCCCAGCCGGAGGAAGGCCCCGGCCCCGCTGACGGCGCCCGGCCATCCGGCGCCGGCGGCGCGCCCACGGCCGGCCTGAGCTTCTCGGGGACGGTCCCGGCCGCCGCACCGGACAAGGTCCGGCGGGCACGGTTCTCACCGGCCCGGATCACCGTGCTCGCGGTCGCCGTGGCCGTCCTGGCCGGCGTCGCCATATCCGTCGGCCCGCTGTTCGGCCCGGAGCGCGACGATGCCACGGCCGGGCGCCGCGACCGGTCGGACCACTCTTCGGCCCCCGCCACGGACCAGCCGCCGTCCGCGTCCGCCAGGAGCTCCGCCACGGCTTCCCGTTCTCCCTCGGGCTCCCCGTCCCCCACGCACAGCAAGAAGCCGAAGCGCCCGAGCTCCCGGCCCTCGTCGCCGGCGAAGCCGTCGCACTCGCCCCGCCCCGGGCCCGCGGACAAACCGCCGGCCGGCCACACCATGCCGTTGAGCGCCCGGTCGTGGAGCTCCCAGAAATACAGCTTCGCCCCGTTCAGGCCGAACAGCAGCATCGACGGGCATCCCCTCACCATCCAGGGGACCGGCTACTCCGAAGGCCTGGGGGCCCACGCCAACAGCGAGATCGCCTACCAGCTCGGCGGCACCTGCTCCGCCCTCGGCGTGGACGTGGGCCTCGACGACGAGGTGGGCGCGAACGGCTCCGCGGTCTTCCAGATCTACCGGGACGGCACGAAGGTCGCCGACAGCGGGCTGATGACGGTGAACCAGCCCGCGAAGCGTCTCACTGCGGACCTCACCGGCGGCAGCGAGCTACGGCTGGTGGTCACCGACGGCGGCAACGGGAACGACTCCGACCACGCCGACTGGGGCAACCCCCGCATCACCTGCGGCTGAGCCGTGCGCCCACGCGGAGGGGTGGAGCCGTGGCCGCAGGTTCGCGTCCTGCGGCCACGCCATGTCCCACCCGACGGGGAAGCGGAACTCGACGACGTCGCGAGTCCCGGATCGGCGGGGGGCGGCTACCGCCCCCCGCCGCTCACGCCTCGTCCGGAGCCAGGCGCAGGGAGATCGAGTTGATGCAGTAGCGCTGGTCCGTGGGCGTCGGGTAGCCCTCGCCCCGGAAGACGTGGCCCAGGTGGGAGCCGCAGCGGGCGCAGCGGACCTCCGTGCGGACCATGCCGTGGCTGCGGTCCTCGATGAGCTCGACGGCGTCGGAGTCCTTCGGGTCGTAGAAGGACGGCCAGCCGCAGTGGCTCTCGAATTTGGTGTCGGAGCGGAAGAGCTCGGCGCCGCAGGCGCGGCAGGAGTAGACGCCCTCGGTCTTGGTGTCGGTGTACTCACCGACACCGGCGGGTTCGGTGCCGGCCTGGCGCAGCACCTGGTACTCCGCGGGGGTCAGCTCGGCGCGCCACTGCTCGTCGGGCTTGTCGATCTCGTACGGCATCTGGGGTCCTCCTCAGCTCAGCTGCCCAGGCGGGACAGGATGGCGGGGCCGAGGTCGGTCACATCGCCCGCGCCCATGGTGAGAACAAGGTCACCGGGCTTCGCCATTCCGGCGATGACGTCCGCGACGGCGGCCTGGTCGCTCTCGGGGGTGACATCGGCGCCGGCGGTACGCGCGGCGTCGATGATCAGGGCGCTGGTGACGCCCGGGATCGGGTCCTCGCGGGCCGGGTAGATGTCCAGGACCACGGAGGCGTCGGCGAGGGCGAGGGCCTGGCCCATCTCCGTGCCCAGCTCCTGGGTGCGGGAGAAGAGATGCGGCTGGAAGACGACCAGTACGCGGGCGCCCTCGGCGGCGCCGCGGATGGCTTCCAGGTCGGCGGTCATCTCCGTGGGGTGGTGCGCGTAGGAGTCGATGACCTGCACACCGGCCGCCTCGCCCATGAGCTGGAGGCGGCGCTTGACGCCGGTGTACTTGCCGAGCGCGGAGGCGAGGTTGTGCGGCGCGAGGCCCAGGGCGACGCCGGCGGCCAGGGCGGCGACGGCGTTGTGGGCGTAGTGCCGGCCGGGGACCGAGACCGTGAACGTGAGGATCTTGCCGCTGGTGAGGGTGACCGTGACATCGCTGGTCAGGCCGCGGGGGTTGACCTTGAGGATGCGGACGTCGGCGTCCGGGGACTCGCCGTAGGTGACGACCTCGATGTCGTGACGGCCGGCGATCTTGGCGGTCAGCTCGCGGGCGCCGGGGTGGTCGGCGGCGATGACCAGGGTGCCGCCGGGGCGGATGCGGCCGACGAAGGTCTCGAACGACTCGTAGATCTCGTCCATCGAGGCGTAGTTGGCGTGGTGGTCGAGCTCCACGTTGAGGATGATCGCGACCTCGGGGGCGTACTTGTGGAAGCTGCGGTCGCTTTCGTCGGCCTCGGCGACGAAGATCTCGCCGGAGCCGTGCTCGGCGTTGGAGCCCGGGGCGTCGAGGTCGCCGCCGATGGCGTAGGAGGGCTTGAGGCCGAGGGCGCCGAGGGAGACGGCGAGCATGGAGGTCGTCGTCGTCTTGCCGTGGGTACCGGCGACGGCGATGGGGCGCAGGCCGTCCATGAGGGAGGCGAGCGCGTCGGAGCGGTGCACGACGGGGATGCCGCGCTCATGGGCGGCGGCCAGCTCGGGGTTGTCCGGGCGGATCGCGGAGGACACGACGACGCTGGTGGCGTCCTCGGCGAGATGTCCGGCGGCGTGGCCGATGTGGACCGTGGCGCCGAGGGCACGCAGGGCCCGGGCGGTCGCGGAGTCCTTCGCGTCGCTGCCCGCCACCTGGGCGCCGCGCTGCGCGAGGATCTTGGCGATGCCCGACATACCGGCTCCGCCGATGCCGATGAAGTGCGGCCGGTCCATCGAGGCTGGGATGGCGGGTGCCATGGGTGGGTCTCCCTGATCGTCGATCATCGCGAGCGGTGGTGCGGTCGTTCTGTCGTGCTGTCGATGATTCTCGCACCCGGCACCGACAGCGCCGGTCCTCGGACCCCGGCCGGGTGCGGAAACAGCCCGGCGGACGGCTGCGGAACGGCGGCTGCGGAACGGCCCGGCGACGGCGCTCAGCGGCGGATCAGGCCCTGTGCCGTGGCGGCGGCGACCGCGGAGGTACGGGAGTCCACGCCCAGCTTGGCGTAGATGTGGACGAGGTGGGACTTGACGGTCGCCTGGCTGAGGAAGAGCTGTTTGCTGATCGCCGCGTTCGACAGCCCGTCGGCGACGAGCTGGAGGACCTCGGTCTCCCGGCGGGAGAGCGCGGTGGCGGGCGTGCGCATCCGGTCCATGAGCCGCAGCGCGACGGTGGGGGCGAGCGCGGACTTCCCGGCGGCGGCGGTGCGTACCGCGGCGGCCAGCTCCTCCGGCGGCGCGTCCTTGAGGAGGTAGCCGGTGGCGCCGGCCTCGATGGCGGCGAGGATGTCGGCGTCGGTGTCGTACGTGGTCAGGACGAGGACGCGCGGGGCGCCGGGGCGGGCGGTGATCGCCGCGGTCGCCTGGGAGCCGAGCATCCGGCCGCCGAACTGGAGGTCCATGAGGACCACGTCGGCCGCCAGCCGCGCGGCGAGGCCGACGGCCTGCTCGGCGGTGGGGACGTCGGCGACGATCTCGAAGTCCGGTTCGGTCTCCAGGACGGCGCGCAGCCCGGCGCGTACGACGGGGTGGTCGTCGGCGAGCAGCAGCCGGATGGGGGTGCCCGTGGCGGTCACGAGGCGGCCTCCGGGGCGGCGCCGGGCGCCGGGTCTGGCGCGGGGTCCGGGGCGGACGGGGCAGGGACGGACGCGGTGGCGGGGCACGGGAGGGTGACGGCGACCGCGGTGCCCTCCCCGGGTGCGGACTCGACGACGAGGGTGCCCTGGAGGGCGCGGGCCCGGGCGCGCATCGCGGCGAGGCCGAACCCGGTGCCGCGGGCCGCCGCGGAGCCGGGGGCGGGCACCTCGGCGGGGACGAACCCGGTGCCGCGGGCCGCCGCGGAGCCGGGGGCGGGCACCTCGGCGGGGACGAACCCCGCGCCGTCGTCGACGACGTCCAGCACGACCTCGGTGTCCATGTAGCTGAGGGTCAGCTCGGCCCGCCCGGCACCGGCGTGCCGGACCGTGTTGGCGAGCGCGGACTGGGCGATGCGCAGCAGGGCGACCTCGTGCGCGGTGGGGAGCGCGGTGGGCACGCCGGAGACCTGGCAGTGCACGGCGAGCGGGGAGGTACGGGCCGTGGTGGCGCACAGCCGCTCCAGGGCGGCGGGCAGCGACCCGGCCTCCAGGTCGGGCGGGCTCAGCGCACGCACGAAGCGGCGCGCCTCGGCGAGGTTGCCGACGGCGGCGGTGCGGGCCTGCCGGACATGGCCGAGGGCGGTGCCGGGCCGCTGCGGCAGGGCGCGCTCGGCGGCCCGCAGCAGCAGCTGGATGCTGGACAGGCCCTGGGCGAGGGTGTCGTGGATCTCGCGGGCCAGGCGCTCGCGTTCGGCGAGCACGCCGGCGGCGTGTTCCGCGGCGGCCAGTTCACTGCGGGCCGCGGTGAGCTCCTCGATGAGACGGCGGCGCTGTTCGCTCTCCCGGTAGAGGGCCTCGTAGCCGAGGACGACCGCGACGGCGACCGCGGCGCCCAGGGCCGGGCCGAGCACCGTGCCGACGCTCAGGGTGTGGGTGTGCCACCCGAATCCGGCGACGGCGACCACGGTGGTGGCCACGACTGCGGGCAGGGCTCCGTGCAGCGGCAGCAGATGCAGCTGGACGAAGAACAGCGGGAAGGCCAGCCAGACGCCGTCCTGGGTGAGGGCGAGCAGCACCGTCCAGAGCAGGGCCACGGCGGCGAGCCAGAGGGCGGCGGCGCCGGTGGAGCTGCGCAGACGGGGCAGCCGGGGGCCGGCGGCGTACACGGCGAACAGCGCCACGGCGGTGGCGAGCACGGCCGGGGCGTCCGGGGCGTGCTCGGCCAGGGCGCGTACGGCGGCGAGCGCGAGCAGCGCGGCCACCATCAGGTGCAGGCAGCTGCGCAGGCCCCGCAGGACGGGGGTGAGGGTGTGAGCGGTCACGGCTTCTTCGGTCACGGCTTCCTCAGGCTAAGTGCCGTCCCCACCTGCGGCATCAACCAAAGGGTTGACTCCGGGGCGCACCGTTCGATCCCGGCGGACCGCTCCTCGGCGCGATGTCCGGGGCCCGCCCGGGAGGCGACGGTGGGAGCCGGCGCCGGGCAGTGGGTCCGGCACCCCCGATCCAAGGAGGGCTCCGTCTGTGTTCGTCGCCTGGAGGGACCTGAGATTCGCCAAGGGGCGGTTCGCCCTGATGGGCACCGTCATCGTGCTGATCACGGCGCTGGTGGGTCTGCTGTCGGGCCTGACGGCGGGCCTGGGCCGGGAGAACACCTCGGCCCTCACCGCGCTGCCCGCCGACCACCTGGTGTTCTCGGCGCCCGCCGACGGCAGGGGCGTCGCCTTCACCGATTCGCGGCTTTCGGAGCGGACGGTCCGAGCCTGGGCGCGGGTGCCGGGCGTGCGGCATGCCGACCCGCTGGGGATCGTGACCACGAAGGCCGAGGCGGGCGGCCGGACCGCCGCGGTGTCGGCGTTCGGGGTGCGGCCGGGGTCGGCGGCGGCGCCGGGGCGTGTCGGTGACGGTGCGGTGGTGCTGTCCGAGAAGGCCGCGGCCTCGCTCGGGGTGCGGGCCGGGGGCGCGCTGACGCTGGGCGGGCGGACGCTGCGGGTCGCGGCGGTGTCGGGCGCGGCGATGTACAGCCATACGCCGGTGGTCTGGACGTCGCTGGAGGACTGGCGGGCGTTGGCGGGCGGCTCCGGGCCGGCCGGCGGGAGCGCCACCTCAGGGAAGGACGGCGTGTCCGGCAACTCCACGGGCGCGACCGTGCTCGCCCTCTCCACCTCCGGGACGGCCGCTCTGGCGGCCGCCGACAAGGCGCTCGGCACGAGGACCGTCGACACCGACGACGCGTTGCAGGCCATCGGCTCGTTCGCCGCCGAGAACGGTTCACTCCAGCTGATGCGCGGCTTTCTGTTCGTCATCTCCGCGCTGGTCATCGGGGCGTTCTTCACCGTGTGGACGATCCAGCGCGGCGGGGATGTCGCCGTCCTGAAGGCGCTGGGCGCCTCGACCGGCGCTCTGCTGCGCGACGCGCTCGGCCAGGCCGTCGTCCTGCTGGTGACCGGGACCGGCCTGGGCACCGCCGCGGCGGCCGCGGTGGGAGCCGGGATCGGCGGCACGGTGCCCTTCGTGCTCGCCCCGTCCACCGTGCTGGCCCCCGCCCTGATCATGATCGCGCTGGGTGCCGCCGGCGCCGCGCTCGCCATCCGCCGCATCACGTCCGTGGACCCGCTGACCGCCCTGGGAAGTGCCCGATGAGCCTCGAACTGACCGATGTCACCCTCACCTACCCCGACGGCGACGCCCGGCTGACCGCACTCGACGAGGTCTCGCTGACCGTGCCGCCCGGCTGTCTGACCGCGGTGATCGGCCCGTCGGGATCCGGCAAGTCCAGCCTGCTCGCGGTCGCCGCCACGCTGATCGGGCCGGACCACGGACGGGTGGTGATCGACGGCACCGACACCGCGGGGCTGGGCCGGGCCGAGCTGACGACGCTGCGCCGCACCACCCTCGGCACGGTCTTCCAGCAGCCGAACCTGCTGCCGTCGCTGACCGCCGCCGAACAGCTCCAGGTGATGGCTCATCTGGACGGCCGCCCGCCGCGCACGGCGCGGGCCCGGGCACGGGAGCTGCTGGCCGCGGTCGGCCTGGAGCGTCAGGCCGGCCGGCGGCCGCATCAGCTGTCGGGCGGCCAGCGGCAGCGGGTCAATATCGCGCGGGCGCTGATGAACGAGCCCGCGGTGCTGCTGGTGGACGAGCCGACCAGCGCACTGGACCACGAACGGGGTGCCGCGGTGCTCGCTCTGCTGCGCACCCTCACCCGGGAGCGCGCCACCGCGACGGTGCTGGTCACCCACGACCCCGCGCATCTGGAGGCGGCGGACACGGTCGCCGAGGTGCGGGACGGCCGGCTCCGCCCCGGGCCCGGCACCCGCCCGTAACGGGACGGACGGCCCGGCAACGGTGGTCCGGTCAGCCCCCGCCGGTCCCCTGGGGCTGGTCGTCCGCCGCGTGCGAGAAGAGCTTGAGGACCGGGACGCCGACCTTGTGGCGGGCGCGGGAGGCCCAGTCGCGGTGGAAGAACTCCTCCACGAAGTGCGGGGTGGTCAGCACGATCACCTCGTCCGCGCCGGTCTGGTCGACGACGGACCGCAGCAGGTCCAGCGGATGGTCCTCGACCACCTGTCCGACGGCCTCCGCGCCGGTGTCGCGCAGCGCCTGGAGGGTGTGGGCGAGGGCCAGCTCGGCGGGGGCCTCGGCCCGGGCGCCGCCCGGTTCCTCGCCCTCCCGTACGGCGTCGTCGAACTCACCGAGGGCGACATCGTCGATGGCCCGTAGCAGAACATCCTGCTTACCGCGAGGCTGCATGAGCACGACGAACGAGATCCGGTCATCGCCGTGCAGCGTGGTCACAAACTCCACATCGGCCGGCGTCAGTGGCTTCTCGATCATCAATACGCTCGTGAACACGACGGACGCCCTTCTTCTCTTCCGGGGCGCCGCATGGCACGGAGCCCGACAGACACCATCCTGCCCCGTCGCCGTGCGGGACCTGTTGGCTTTTAGTGTGCCCAACGGAAGCTAAGCGGAACAGATAATTCCGCCGATTGTCAGGACCGACGGTAGCGGGTGAACAGGAACCCGGCCTCCTCCAATACCGAGGCCAGGGCGAACCGCTCCGGTACCGGCACCGCGGGACCGTTCATGATCCTCGGCGCGTCGCCCACCGCGACCACCGGCGCCAGCGACAGACACAGCTCGTCCAGCGCACCGGCCGCCGCGAACTGCCCCAGCAGCATCGGCCCGCCCTCCGTCAGCAGCCGGGTGTGCCCCCGTCCGGCCAGCAACCCGGCCACCCGGGCCGGATCGACGCCCTGCCCCTCCCCGGCGAACAGCACCTCCACGCCCGCGGCACGGGCCTCGGCCACCCGGTCGGCCGGCGCGCCCGCGCCGGTCAGCACCAGGGTGGGGACCAGCGGCTCGGTGAACAGCGGCAGGGTGAAGTCCAGCCCGAGGCCGGCGGTCACCACGGCGATGGCGGGGGCCGGGCCCTGCCCTGCGGCGGCCCGGCGGGCGGCGAACGCCTCCCGGGCCCGGGCGGGCCGGTAACCCTCCTGCCGTACGGTCTCCGCGCCGACCACCACCGCGTCCGCGAGCCCGCGCAGCACCCCGAAGATCCGCATGTCGGCATCGCTGGAGAGCGGCTGCGAGCGGCCCTCGTGATGGGCCGCGCCGTCCACGGAGGACACCATGTTCGCCCGCAGCCAGCCGGTGCGCCCCGAGCGCACCGGATCGTCCGCCGCCGGGTACGCATAGGCGTCGGCCAGCTCGTCGAGCGTCCACTCGCGGTCCGTGGGGTCGAGCGCCCCCACCACGGTGTTCTCGGCGTCAGGGGCCGGTACGGAGGGGGCGGAGAGAGGGAACAGGCGTCGCATGGCGGCAGTGTGACATGCCTCGCTCACGGGACCGGCGGCCACCGCACACGAGATAGGCTGGACGGCTGTGTCGCCTTCCCAGTCCTCTTCCCCGCAGCCCGACCCCATAGCCGGACCGCCGGCCGACGGGGACGATGCGGCGCCCGCCGCGCTCACCGCCCGCGCCCCGCACGTCCCGGCCGACCGTCTGGTGGCCGAGATGGTGCCGCCGCCGCGCTTCCAGGGCGCCCGCTTCGACACCTACATCCCGGACCCGAAGCAGCCCAGCCAGTCCGAGGCCGTCCAGGTCCTCAGCGACTTCGCGGAGAGCATCGACGCCGGACGGGCCGGCTCGGGCAAGCGACGCTGGTTCGCCAAGAAGCCGGCCGCCCCGAAGGGCCCGCGCGGTGTCTATCTGGACGGCGGCTACGGCGTCGGCAAGACCCATCTGCTCGCCTCCCTGTGGCACGCCACCCCCGCCCCGGCAGAGCAGAAGGCCTTCGGCACCTTCGTCGAGCTGACGAACCTCGTGGGCGCGCTCGGCTTCCAGCAGACCGTACGCACCCTCGGCGAGCACAAGCTGCTGTGCATCGACGAGTTCGAACTGGACGACCCCGGCGACACCGTCCTGGTCTCCACCCTGCTCGGCAAGCTGGTGGATGCCGGTGTGGCGCTGGCCGCCACCTCCAACACGCTGCCCGGCAAGCTCGGCGAGGGCCGCTTCGCCGCCGCCGACTTCCTGCGCGAGATCCAGGGCCTGAGCGCCCAGTTCCGTCCACTGCGGATCGACGGTGAGGACTACCGCCACCGCGGTCTGCCCGACGCGCCCGCCCCGTATGACGACGAGACCGTCACCCGCACGGCGTACCGCACGCCCGGCGCCTCGCTCGACGACTTCCCCTCCCTGCTGGAGCATCTGTCCAAGGTGCACCCCAGCCGCTACGGCGCGATGTGCGACGGCATCGAGGCGGTCTGCCTCACCGACGTCCAGGCGGTGCCCGACCAGTCCACGGCGCTGCGCCTGGTCGTCCTCGCGGACCGGCTCTACGACCGTGAGGTGCCGGTGCTGACCTCCGGCAAGGCCTTCGACGAGCTGTTCAGCGAGGAGATGCTGCGCGGCGGCTACCGCAAGAAGTACTTCCGGGCGATCTCCCGGCTGACGGCGCTGGCACGCGACGCGGGCCCCCTGGTGGCCGGCAACTCCCGGTAGACGGGGCGCCTGGCGGAAACACCGGGGGCGCAGCCTGGTTCCCGGCGGCCCGGCCGCATGGTACACACGAGCGGGTCACTTCACCTGTCCGCCAACAGGGAGTTGCCCATGTCCGCGACACGACGTCAGATCCTGGCAAGAACCGGTGCGCTCGGGGCGGGAATCGCCTTCTCCGGAAGCCTCACGGAGCTCTTCACGGGGACCGCGACCGCCCAGAGCATGGGGCAGCGCGGCTACGGCCCGCTGGTCCCCGACCCCGACGGCCTGCTCGACCTCCCCCGGGGCTTCCGCTACCGGGTCCTCTCCCGGGAAGGCGACCCGCTGCGCTCAGGGGAGGGCAAGGTACCCAGCAACTGCGACGGCATGGCTGCTTTTCCGGGTTCTCCGGGTTCCCCCGGCTCCTCCGGCCACCACGGCGGCACCCGCCTCGTCCGCAACCACGAGAACCGTACGGGCTCCCGCCAAGCCGTCCCCCGGGTCCGCGACCTGACGTACGACCCCGGTGGTGAAGGCGGCTGCACGGCCCTGGAACTCGGCCCGGACAACACGGTGCGCTCCGAGCGGGTCGCCATCGCCGGCACCTCCACCAACTGCGCGGGCGGCCCCACCCCCTGGAACACCTGGCTGACCTGCGAGGAGACCGAGCTCCGGGCCGGCGAGGAGAACTACACCAAGGACCATGGGTTCATCTTCGAGGTCGATCCCTACGACCCGCGGCGCACCGGCGCGGTCCCGCTGACCGCGATGGGCCGCTTCCAGCACGAGGCGATCGCCGTGGACCCCGGCACCGGCACCGTCTACGAGACCGAGGACGCCTTCGACAAGCCCTTCGGCCTGTTCTACCGCTTCCTGCCCAACAAGCCGAGGGGCGGCCGCGGTTCGCTGCGGGCGGGCGGCCGCCTCCAGGCGCTGCGCGTCCCCGGCGTGCCCGACCTGTCCACCATCCAGCGGCCCGGCACCACCTTCGACCACGTCACCTGGGTGGATGTGCCCGATCCGCTCGCCCGTGAGACCCCGATCCGCTTCCAGGACTTCGGCCCCGGCGGCATCACCCACGCCCAGAAGCTGGAGGGCTGCTACTGGGGCGGCTCCTGCGTCTACTTCGTCTCCAGCTTCGCGCACCGCAAAGACGGCTCGGCGGCCGACCACTACGGGCAGGTGTGGAAGTACGACCCGAAGAAGCGGCGGCTGACCCAGGTCGTCGTCTTCGGCCCGGACAGCGACCTCCAACTGCCCGGCGAATCCCCCGACAACATCACCCTCGCGCCCAGCGGAGGCCTGATGGTGTGCGAGGACGGCGAGGGCGCCCAGCACGTCTTCGGCCTCACCCGGCGCGGCGCGGTCTATGCGATGGCGCGCGGCCGGCAGAACATCGGCACCCCGGAGAAGCCGGAGTGGGGCGAGTTCGCGGGCGTGACGTTCTCGCCCGACCACCGGACGATGTACGTCAATTGCTATACGCCGGGAACGACGTTCGCGGTGACCGGCCCCTGGCACCACTGACGCAGCAGGGGCGGGGCACTGGCTGACGCAGCGGGCACTGGCTGACGCAGCGGGCACTGGCTGACGCAGCAGGGGCCGGGCACTGGCTGACACAGCAGGGGCGGGGCGCCGGTCAGCCGGAGCAGGCGGACCGCCGTACGCCGCTCTCCCCCCCCACCCCCGAACCCACCCCCGCCCCCTCCCCCGAAGGGGGAGAGGGGGAGGGGGCGGGGGAGAAATCCGGAGGGCGTCTCGGCCGCGCCGGCTCAGCTCCGGCGACCCACCCTGACCGTTCGCCCGACGTCTCGGCGCCGTCCGCCCACCCGACACCTCAGCCCCATCTACCCGCCCAACCCCTCAGCTCCGGCGGGAACTCAGGGCGCAGGCGGCGGCGGTGGCGGCGGCCGCGATCAGGGCGGTGACGGCGAGCGGCAGCCAGGGGGTGCTGACGGTCCCGTGGAGGGACCCGGTGACCAGTCCCGATACGGCGGCGTTGGCGGGCGAGGCGCCCAGCACCGACAGCAGCAGGGCGGCGATCAGGCCCGCCGGGATGCTCCAGCCGGTGCTGCGCAGCACCGGCCAGTTGCTCAGGGCGCCGATGGCGGTGCCCATCAGCAGACACACCAGCGCGGCGAGCAGCCCGGAGAAGGCCGCGGGCAGGACCGGAACGGCCACGTTGTGGTTGTTGGAGTGCGGGTCCGCCAGCGACAGGACCACTGCCGTACCGATGAGTGCGAGCAGCAGCCCGGTGGCGGCCGCGGTCAGCACACAGGCGAGGTGCACCCGGCCGGGCCCGGCGGCGGCCGCGGTGCAATTGCGGGCGGCCGGCGGCTCGTTGGTGACACAGACCCGGGTCAGCCATACGGCGGCCGGCAGCAGGCCGCCGGCGGCGTAGCCGAACGTGCCGAGGATCGGGTCGCCGCTCCGGATGCCGATGGTCAGCCAGACGGCGTAGAGGATGACCGGCGGCAGCCAGCGGTAGGAGCCGATGAGCAGTGCCGTCTGATAGCGGAGGAGAGCGATCACGGGAGCGGGGCCTCATCGGGTGCGGGGGCATCGTCGGTGACAGGGGCGGTGCCGGGGGCGCCGTGCGGCCGTGGGGCGGCGGTGACCGCGCGGATGTGCCAGGGCGGATGGGCGGTGAGCAGGGCGCGCAGCAGGGCGTCGGAGTGCGCGGCCGGAACCGTCAGCCGGGTCGTCCCGTCCGGTCCGGGCGCGATCTCCGGTCCGCCGGGCAGCTGCGGCGCTCCGGCGGCCGGCAGGCTGCGCGGTGCGCCCTCGGCCTCGATGACCACGCAGGGACCGGCCACGGCCGTCGCATCCGCCGCCGTCCCGCTCTCCTCGTGGGCCACCACCCGCCCGTCCGTGACCCGGTAGCGGGCGTCGGCCGCGCCCGCCAGCCGCTGCGGGTCGTGGTCGACGAACACGACGGTGCCGCCGTCCGCGACCCGCTCGGCGACCACGCGGTCGAGCACGTCACGCGCGCCGCGGTCCAGACCGGTCCAGGCCTCGTCCAGGACCAGGAGTTCGGGCTCGGCGAGCAACGCCTGGGCGACCGCGACCTTCTGGCTCGTCCCCTTGGACAGCTCGGCCATCCGGGTGGGCGCATGGCCGGCCGCCCCGAAGCGTTCGAGCCACTCGGTGGCGCGACGGGCCGCTTCGGGGCCGCGCAGGCCGTGGATGCGGCCGAGGTGGGTGAGGTAGCCGGCGGCGGTGAAGGGCAGCGCGGCCGGGAACCGTTCGGGCACATAGGCGCCGCGCGGGCGGCCGGTGATACGTCCGGTGCTGGGCCGGTCGATCCCTGCCAGCAGCCGCAGCAAGGTGGACTTCCCGCTGCCGTTGGTCCCTTCGACCCGCAGCAGCGCGCCTTCGGGCACGTCGAGCTGCACGTCCCGCAGCACCCAGGGGCCACGCACTCCGTAGCGGCGCCCCACCCCGTCCAGCCTCATGCGTTCCGGCACCTCCGCTGCCTCCGGGCGGCCCCGTCCGCTCCGCCGTCCCCGACGGTAGCCGGACCGGCGGCCCGGCGCCCGCCAGGGGGCGCGTTCCGCCCCGTCTTACGTGGGGCAACCCAGGCCCGGGCAGGCGGAGTTGGCCATCCCTCTCACCGGGAGGCCGCCGGGAGCCGGGGCGGCGGGGCGGGAGGGCAGGAGGGCGGGAGCCGGGTCGGGGCCGGGGCCGGGGCCGCTGTCAGTGGCGGCTGGCAGACTGAGCGGGTGACCAGTACCGAGACCGCCGGACAGCCCGGCAACGACTCCGACAGCCCTGTGCGCCACGAAGAAACCGACCGGGACGCGGCACCGCAATTCGTGCTGCCGCTCGTCGCGCGGATCGAGCGGGCCGAGCCCCCGGCGCGTACGGACGCGCTGGAGA
This sequence comes from Streptomyces sp. MCA2, assembly GCF_023544705.1. NCBI lineage: Bacteria > Bacillati > Actinomycetota > Actinomycetes > Kitasatosporales > Streptomycetaceae > Streptomyces > Streptomyces sp. MCA2. The sequence continues at coordinate 185,414 of NZ_JAMJFM010000003.1, read as the reverse complement.
CGGCGGCGCGGGCGGTGCTGGTGCTGCTGTCGGACGAGCGGTCGGCCGGGGACGGCGAGTGGGCCGCGGCGGTGCGGGACTGGCAGGACGCCCGGATCCGGAAGGTGGTGCGGCGGGCGCGCGGCGCGGAGTGGCGGCGGGCCGAGGCGCTGCCGGGCATCACCGTCACCGGCCACCGCGCCGAGGTGCGGGTCTTCCCGCCGGTGCCGCTGGACGGCTGGCCGAAGGACCTGGCGCGGCTACAGGTCTCGGGCACGGAACTGGACGATCCAGAGCCGCTCGGTGCGCCCGCCGCGGAGGCACCGGTGCTGTGGCTCAACCCCGGGCTGGAGATGTCGGCGGGCAAGGAGATGGCGCAGGTCGGGCATGGTGCGCAGCTGGCCTGGTGGGAGCTGTCCGAGGAGGAGCGGGCGGCCTGGCGCGCGGCCGGGTTCCCGCTGTCCGTACGGGCCGCCGGGCGCGCGCAGTGGGAGGAGCTGACCCGCAGCGGTCTGCCCGTGGTGCGCGATGCCGGGTTCACGGAGATCGCGCCCGGGATGACGGTGGTGGCCGAAGGGGCGGACCGCCTCAGGTCCCTCCCGCGCTGACGACAGCCCCAGGCGGGCCGCTCCCGCGTCGAGCACGCCCTGCGCCGTTGCCCTCCGGCCCTTGGAGCCGGCGGACAACGGCAGCGCGGGTCGGGCGGTGTATCAGGTGCTGAGGGTGGCCACGGGGTCGAGGCCGTAGGTGCGGGCGTAGCCGTTCTCAGCGCCGACGAGGAGGTCGACGACCTCGAAGTAGCGGTCCCAGAACGGGGTTTCGCGCAGCGCGTCGATGAGGAGCTGGTAGGCGTCGTGGTCGTCGGCCTCCCAGACCCAGACGTCGGTGACGCGGGTGGAGTAGAACTCCGTGTCGTAGAAGCGTGACCGGACACCGGTGGTCTTGGCCTTGATGGCGGGGATCACCTGGGTGGTGAAAGCGTTCACCCGTTCCTGTGGGGTCATGGCCAGCCACTCGGGCTGGGTCTTGATGAGCATGAACGCGGTGACCGGCGGGGCGGTTGCCTCAGCGGGCATGACGGGTGCCTCCGAAGTGGTGGATCGTTCTGGTGCGGCGGGCGTCTTGTGTTCCGGTGACGGGATGGCGCGTCTTCAGGAGAGGACGGCGGGCTTGAGGGTCTCGGCGCACCACCGTTCGAAGGTGGTGCGGGAGGCGGTGTCCGGGGTGCGGGTGACGCCCGCGTCGAGGCCCTCGTCCTTGGCCCGCTTCATGTCGGCGATGCCCTGGACGAACGCCTCGTTGAGGCCGTAGCCGACGAGGGTGGTGTACAGCTCGTCGAGCGGCTGGCGTTCGTAGCGGACGGGGCGGCCGAGCTGCTCGGTCATGATGCGGGCCAGGTCGTTGGGGGACAGGTCCTGCGGCCCGAGGACCGGGACGCTGTCGCTGCCGGTCCACGAGCGCTCCAGCAGCAGGCCGGCGGCGACGGCCGCGATGTCGGCCACGGCGACGAGGGGAGCCTTGCGGTCGGCGTCGACGGCGTCGGTGAAGACGCCCTTCTCGCGGATCGAGTCGGCCTCCTCCAGGAGGTTCTCGAAGAAGGACGGGTTGGCCAGGGCCCGGTAGGCGACGCCGGTGTCGGCGAGGAGGCCGTCCATGGCGAGGGAAGCGGTGACGAGTCCCGCGCGGTCGGCGAGCGGGGTGCCGCGGCCGAGCGCGGAGACGCCGACGACGTGGCCGACGCCCTGCGCGGCGAGGGCCTTCGCGGCGGGGCGGGTGAAGCCGCAGTAGGCGTCCTGCGGGGCCAGGGAGGCGTCCGGGGGAACGAGCCAGAACACGGCGTCCGCGCCCTCGAAGGCCCGGTCGACGACCCCGGCGTCGCCGTGCGAGCCGGTGATCACCTCGACGCGTTCGCGCACCGCGTCGGGAAGGCGGGCGGGGTCGCGCACGATCACGCGCAATTCCTCGTCGTGGGCGGGGGCGGACTCCAGGAGCAGGGGCAGCAGGTGGCGGCCGATGTTCCCGGTGGGAGCAGTGATGACGATCATGAAAACCTCAGGGTTCGTGCCGGATCGGTACGTCCCTCATCCTGTGGAGGCCGCGGTGTTGCCACAATGGGAACTTCAGCACGGGATACTTGCCTGAAATGGAATAATGCACTTGAGCAGCAGTCCGGACCCTGTCATCGACGCCCAACTCGCCGTCGCGCTGGACGCCCTGCTGGCCGAGCAGAGCGTCACCCGCGCCGCCGCCCGCCTGCACACGTCCCCCGCCGCCATGAGCCGCACGCTCGCCCGCCTCCGGCGCATCCTCCAGGACCCCCTCCTGGTCCGGGCCGGCCAGACCATGGTCCCAACGCCCCGCGCCCAGGCCCTGCGCGAGGAGGCCGCCGCGGTGGTGCGCCGTCTCGGAGCGCTGCTCGCTCCCGGCGCCGGCGTCGACCCCGCAGCCCTGCGCAGCACCTTCACCCTCCAGACCGCCGACCTGATCGGCGCGGCACTCGCCCCCGGGCTGCTGCGGCTGGCCCGGCAGGAGGCGCCGGGGGTGTCGTTGCGGTTCCGGGCCGAGGAGCTGGAAGCCGGACCGGCCCTGCGCGAGGGCCGGATCGACCTGGAGATCGGATCCATCGACCACGTCGACCCCGAGACCCAGGTCGAAGAGCTGGTCACCCTCCGGATGGCGGCGGCCGTCCGGCCCGGCAACCCCCTCGCCGAAGGGCCCCTGACCCCGGACCGGCTCGCTGCCGCCGAACACGTCGTGGTGAGCCGCCGCGGCCGCTTCACCGGCCCCCTGGACACGGCCCTGGCCGAGCGCAACCTCCAGCGGCAGGTCGCTGTCGTCCTCCCGAGCCATCTGGCCGCGCTGACCCTCGCCGCCCGCAGCGATGCCGTCTGCCTCATCCCCACCGCACTCCCCGGCGCCGCCCCCTCCCCCCTCACCGACCCCGCCACCACCCTCGGCCTGCGCCTCCTCGACATCCCCCTGCCCCTGCCGCCGCTGACGGTCGGCATGGCATGGCACCCCCGCCACGCAGCCGACGGAGGCCACCACTGGCTCCGCGACGCCGTGCGCCGGACTCTTCACGCACCGGCGGGCCCGGCCGTGGAGGGCAGCTGAGGTGCCCGCCGGGCGCCGGGCCCCGGCCGGATCGGGCCACCGCGGCGAGGGCCTTCCCGAGCGGGCTCCGCGCGCCCGCGCACCCGCCGGGCCGAGCCGCCGAGCGGCCCCGCGACGTCGCGCAGGAAGCTCAAATCAACCTCTGAACTCGTCCGCTCCAGGGTTCGGTGCGTCGTGCCGGGGCGATGAGTACCCACACCACGGAGCGAGAGGGGGAGCCATGGAGCGCCTTGGTACGGGGATCGGCTGGCGGCCGGAAATCGCCGCGGAAATCGCGGAGCTGCCCGGGGTGGACTGGGTCGAGGTGGTGGCGGAGAACCTCTGCGCCGACCATCTGCCGCACGCCCTGGAGGAACTGCGCGAGCGCGGCACGACCGTCATCCCGCACGGAGTCTCGCTCGGCCTCGGCGGCGCCGAACGCCCGGACTCCGGCCGGCTGGCCGCTCTCGCCGAGCGCGCCGAGCTGCTGGGCGCCCCACTGGTCACCGAGCACATCGCCTTCGTCCGGGCCGGCGGTCCGCTCACCGCCTCCCCGCGCATGGAGGCCGGGCATCTGCTGCCTGTTCCGCGCACCCGTGACGCGCTGGACGTGCTGTGCGCGAACGTACGCATCGCCCAGGACGCGCTGCCGGTGCCGCTGGCGCTGGAGAACATCGCCGCCCTCATCAACTGGCCGGGCGAGGAGCTGACCGAGGGGCAGTTCCTGACCGAACTCGTCGAGCGGACCGGGGTGCGGCTGCTCATCGATGTCGCCAACCTCCACACGAACCACATCAACCGGGGCGAGGACCCGGCCGTCGCCCTGGACGAGCTGCCGATCGAGGCCCTGGCGTACGTCCATGTCGCGGGCGGTGTGGAGCGGGACGGGGTGTGGCACGACAGCCATGCCCACCCGGTGACCCGTCCGGTGCTGGACGTCCTCGCGGAGCTGTGTGCCCGGACCACCCCGCCCGGTGTGCTGCTGGAGCGGGACGAGGACTTCCCCGAGGGCGGGGAGCTGGCCGGTGAACTCGATGCGATACGCACCGTGCTGAAGGAGGCCCGCCATGTCCGAGCGGTCTGAAGCGGCGCCGGAGACCACACTGGACGCCCGCGCCCGGCGGCACACGGTCCCTGTCCCCGACCCGGCGTCCGGCACGGTGACGGGCAGCGGCGCAGGCGGCGAGACGGCCGAGGGCACCGAGGCCGCCCGGCAGCGGCTGGCGCTGGCGCAGACCGCGCTGCTGTCCGCGCTGGTCGCCGGGACACCGGCCCCCGAGGGCTTCGACCGCACGCGGCTGCGGGTGCAGAGCCGGGCGCTGACCGCCAAGCGGGCCGCGGTCGTCGCCAAGGTCGCGCCCGAGCTGCCCGAGATCCTCGGCGACGGCTACCGGGCCGCGTTCCTCGGCTATGCGCGGCACCGGCCCATGAGCGGCGGCTACCGCCAGGACGCCCTGGACTTCGCGGCGCATCTGCTGGCCCAGGGGCGCCCCGAGGACCCGGCCGCGCGGCAGGAGTTGACGCGCTGGTGGCGGGATCGCGCGGGCCCCAGGCCGCCGTCCGCACGGCCCGTGGCCCGTATGGCCCGTGCCATCCGGCTCGCCCTGCACCGGAGGTGAGCGCGATGTCCTTCGTCCCATGGGTGTATCTGGGGGTCGGTGCCTCCTCGCTGGTGCTCCTCTTCGGCGCGGCCCGGGTGCGTCTGCGGACGCCGTCCGTCCGCCGCAAGGACGCCCTGGCACACGAGGTGTGGGAGACGGCGTTCCTCGCCGGCGGGCCCGGTCGGGTGGTGGACGCCGCGATCGCCGGAATGCACGAGGACGGCCGGCTGGCGGTGGGCGGCCCGGGAGTGGTGACCGTACGGCAGGCCGTCGCCCACGACGCGGTCGAGGCAGCCGTACTGGAAGCCATCGCCCGGACGCCGGGCGGCGGTCTGGCCGCGCTGCGCGCCACGGCGATGCGCAGCCCGGCGGTCCAGGCGGTCGGTGACCGGCTGGCGGCCCGCGGTCTGCTGCGGAGTCCGGAGCTCGGCCGGGGGTGGCGCCGGCTGGCGAGCACCCACCGGACGGCCTGTGTGGTGCTCTTCTTCGTCGCGCTGCTGCTGTCCTTCGTCGGTGACGCCCCGTCCGGGCCGCCGCCGGCCCTGGGGACGATCCCCGCGGTGATCGGTGGTCTCTTCGTGGGGGCACTGTGCCGGAAGGTGTTCACCCGCCGGATCACCAAGGCGGGATCGTTCGCCCTGCGCTCCGCGAAGGCGGCCCGCTCCGCCGGCGGCGGCGTGGGCGGGGCCTGGCAGCCGGCCGCGCTGGTGGTGGCGCTCGGCGGTACGGCGCTGATCGCGGACGAACTGCTGCGGCAGCAGTTCGACGAGGCGCAGCGGGCCACGGCCGCCGCACCGGGCGGCGGTTCCCCGTCCGGTGACGGCGGGGGCGGCTCCGGGGGCGACGGCGGTTCCTGGTGCGGCTCCTCCGACGGCGGTTCCGGGTCCGGCTGCGGCAGCAGCGGTGCGTCCTGCGGCAGCGGCTCGTCGTGCGGGGGCGGTTCGAGCTGCGGTGGCGGTTCGAGCTGTGGGGGCGGCGGCTGCGGCGGCTGAGGGCCGGCACCCGTGGCGCCCGTATCGTGAGAAATTTTGTGGCGGTTTTTGTACTGATCCCGTAGAACCACGGCCATGTGGCTCCTTTTCTTTCTCATCGCCTCGACTGCGGCGGTGCTGTCCTGTGCGCTCCTGTGCCGTGCCGCGGTCGCCGCCGCGCGCACCACCCGCCCGGCCCCGGAGGCGGCAGCCGGGGCCGTCCCGGATCCGGCCGACGGGGGCCACCGCCCCGGGCTGACCCTCTACGAGATGGCCTACCTCTCCGGCGGCCCGCACCGGCTCGCCGATCTGGTCCTGGTGCTGATGGCCCAGCAACGACGGCTGCTGCTCGCCGACACCGGCTGGGCGACCGTCGTCGACCCGGTCGGCAAGGACGCCGTCGAGCGCGCCACGCTGAGCGCCATCGGGCCCGAAGGGCAGCGCCGCATACCGGCGATACGGGACACCCTGGCCGGCGACGACGCGGTGCGGGAGGTGGCCGACCGGCTGGTGACCGACGGGCTGGCACTGCCCGTCGCGGCCCGCCCGGGCATCGCCACCGCCGTCCGCCTGGTACAGGGCGCCGCTCTCCTGGTGCCGCTGTCCGCCGCCGCCTCCTACGGGACGGCGCCGTCCGGTGCGGACCACGGGCCGCTGCTGGCCTGGTTCGCGCTCCCGCTGATCGTCACCCTCGGCACCTGGGCCGTGGCCCGCTTCGAGCTCCACCCGTACAGCGACTGGGCCACCCATGCGGGCGAACGGCAACTGCCCAGCACTTCCGACTCCCCCGCCGCTCCTGCCTCACTCACCTCATTCGCCCTCCGGGGCCCTGTAGCCCTCACCGACCCCACGTTGCGCGCCGCGCTCCACTCTTCCGGGGCATAGCCTCCGACACCGGTGCCAGGTGCTTTACATCGACAATCGCCGCCCCAACTATCCCTTTTGTATGCACACACGAAGGGACGGCCAGTGAGAGCACTTGCGTTGTACGGCACCATCGGGTCGCTGTTGGTGACCGCCCTCGCCACTGCCCCGGCAGGCGGCGCCACGGGGGCCACCGCAGCGCCACCCGCACCCGTTGCGCACCGCATCGGCTTCGGCCGCTGCGCACCGGTGGAGCATCTGCCGTCGACCGTCGAGTGCGGCAGACTCACCGTTCCCCTCGACTATGCGCGCCCCGACGGCAAGAAGATCCACCTGACCGTCAGCCGGGTCCGGGCCACCGCGCGCGGCGAACGGCAGGGTTCCCTGGTCTTCAACCCCGGCGGCCCCGGCGCCTCCAGCATGGAGTTCCCGCTCTACGGCGGGCTCCCCAAGTGGAACAAGCTGGCCCGTGCCTACGACTTCGTGGGCTATGCGCCACGCGGTGTGGGCCGCTCGGCGCCGCTGTCATGCCAGGACGCCAACGAGTTCGCCAAGGCACCCACCGACAGCCGGACCCACCCCGACGCGGCCTTCAAGCGCCGGAAGGTGGCCGAGGCCAGGGCGTACGCCCGCGGCTGCGTCCGCCGGGCCGGTGCGGACCTGCCCTACTACAACTCCGTCAACAACGCCCGCGATCTGGACATGCTGCGGGCCGCGCTCGGCGAGAAGAAGCTGAATTTCATGGGCGCCTCGTACGGAACGTACTTCGCCGCGGTCTATGCGACGCTCTTCCCCGGCCACGTCCGGCGGATGCTCTTCGACAGTGTCGTCAATCCCGCGCCCCGGCAGATCTGGTACCGCAACAACCTCGACCAGGACGTCTCCTTCCAGCGCCGCTGGAGCGACTTCCTGCGCTGGACCGCCCGGCACCACAGCAACTACCGCCTCGGCACGACCGTGCACGCCGTGCAGCACGCCTACGACTCGGCCGCGAACAAGCTGCGCCACCATCCGCTCAACGGGAAGATCGGCGCCGGCCAGCTCCAGTCGGCGTTCCTCAAGACCGGTTACAACGACGCCTTCTGGCCGATGCGCGCCGCGGCGCTCTCGGGGTATCTGCACGGCGACCCCAAGCCGCTGATCGCCCAGGCCATGCCGAGCTCCGGCGGTGCCAAGGCCGAGGAGAACAGCAACGCCGTCTACACCGCCGTGGAGTGCAATGACGCGCGCTGGCCGCACGACTGGCGGACCTGGGACCGGGACAACACGCAGATCGCCCGGATCGCGCCGTTCGAGACCTGGGACAACGCCTGGATGAACCTGCCGTGCGCCTTCTGGCCCGACCGGACGCAGACGGCCTCGGCCGAGCTCGACGCCGCGGTGCACCGGGCGGACGGCCACGCCGGCGGAGCGGACCTGGCCGAGGTCGCCGGCCGTGCGGCCTCGACCGAGTTCGACGAGGCGCTCCACGGGCCGCACGGTCCGCTCAACATCCGCACGGAGCCCGGCGCGCTGCCGCCGGTGCTGCTGCTGGCGGCCGAGCGGGACGCGGCAACGCCGTACCGGGGCGCACTGGAGTTGCAGCGGCGGCTGCCCGGCTCCTCGCTGGTGACCGAGAACAGGTCGGGCACCCACGGCATCGCGTTCGGTGACAACGCCTGCGTGAACAAGTACGCCGAGGCGTATCTGCTGCGCGGGAAGATCCCGGCGCACCGGGTGTACTGCGGGCCGCGGGCGGAGCCGGTGCCGGGCCAGCAGGCGACCCGGGCGCAGCACGCGCTGCCGGGGAAGTAACCGGGACCGCATACGCCACGGGCCGCCCTCTCGGGGGCGGCCCGTGGTGCTGTGTGCGGCGGGGTGCGCCCGGCCGGGCGCACCGCCCGTCCGGTTACGCCAGACCCGCGACCAGCTCGGAGAGCGGCTTGCGGCGCCCGGTGTAGAACGGGATCTCCTCGCGGACGTGCATCCGCGCCTCGGAGCCGCGCAGATGACGCATCAGGTCGACGATGCGGTAGAGCTCATCGGCCTCGAAGGCCAGCACCCACTCGTAGTCGCCGAGCGAGAACGACGGCACGGTGTTGGCGCGCACGTCCGGGAAGCCACGGGCCATCTTGCCGTGGTCGGCCAGCATGCGGCGGCGGTCCTCGTCGGGGAGGAGGTACCACTCGTAGGAGCGCACGAAGGGGTAGACGCTCACATAGGCGCGCGGCTGCTCGTCGGCCAGGAAGGCCGGGATGTGCGACTTGTTGAACTCGGCGGGGCGGTGCAGCGCCATGTTCGACCACACCGGCTCCAGCGCACGGCCCAGACGGGTACGGCGGAAGAGGTTGTACGCCTCCTGGAGAGCGTCCGAGCTCTCCGAGTGCCACCAGATCATCACGTCGGCGTCGGCGCGCAGGCCGGACACGTCATAGGTGCCGCGGACCACCACGTCCTTGGCCGCGAGCTGCGCGAACAGCTCCTCGACCTCCTCGGCGTAGCCGCCGCGGTCGTCCGGGAGGACGTCGCGCAGCTTGAACACCGACCAGAGGGTGTAGCGGATGATCTCGTTGAGGTCCTTGGCCTTCTTGCCGGCGTGCGGAACCTTCTCGGGCGCCGCGGGTGCCTGCGGTGCGGAAGCGGGAGTGGAAGCGTCTGTCATGCCGTCCATTCTCACTCGGCGGGGACGGAGTCCGGGCGCAGGGTGGCGAGGATGTCGTCGGCGGCCGTGCGGGCCGAGGCGATACAGGCCGGGATGCCGACGCCCGTATAGAGCGCACCGCACACCCGCAGGCCCGGAAGCTGCGCCACGGCGTCCTGGATCCGGCCCACCCGCTCCAGGTGGCCGACCGGGTACTGGGGCAGCCCGCCGTCCCAGCGGGTGACCCGGGAGGCGACCGGCGCGGCGGTCAGCCCGACCGCCTCCCGCAGGTCCGCCCGGGAGAAACCGACCAGTTCGGAGTCCTCGCGCGCCAGGTCCGCCTCGTCGCCGTGGCGGCCGATGGAGGTGCGCAGCACGAAGAGGTCCGGGTCGAAGCCGCCGGTCCAGCCCCACTTGTTGCTCGAGAAGGTGGACGCCTTGATCTTGCGGCCGTCCACGGGCGGTACGAGGAAGCCGCTGCCGGTCAGCCGCTCCTCGACGTCCGCGCGGCGGAAGGCCATGGTCACCAGCGCCATGGAGGCGTACTCGACGGAATTCAGCTCGGCCGCGGCCGGCCCGCAGACGGGGGCGAGGAGGCGGGCCGTGGCGTGCGCGGGGGTGGCGAGGACGACGGCGTCCGCGGTGAGCACGGCACCGTCGAGGTCGAGCTGCCAGCCCTGGGAGGACCGCCGCACCGCGGTGACCGGGGTGCCCGTACGGATCTCGCCGCCCTTGGCCCGTACGGCATCGGCCACCGCGCCCGGCAGCGTCCCGATGCCGCCCTCGATGCCCATGAAGACGGGGCCGGTCGCGGCGGCCCCGGTCTGGTGGACGGCAGCGGCGGACCGCGCCTGAATGCCCCGTACGCCGTCGAGCAGCGAACGGTTCGCGCGTGCGGCCTCGAACAGCGGGGGAACGGCGGCGCGCATCGAGATCCGGTAGGCGTCGCCCGCGTACACCCCGCCGAGGAGGGGCTCCACGAGCCGGTCGACGACCTCGCGGCCCAGGCGTTCGGCGACGTAGGCGCCGACGGCGACGTCCTCGCCGACCTCGGTGCGCGGCAGCCGGGTGTCCTCGTCGATACGGGCGAGGCCCTCCGGGGAGATGACACCGGAGGCGGCGAGCGGACCGAGGTCTCCGGGGACGCCCATGACATGGCCCTTGGGCATCGGGCGCAGCGCGCCGCGCGTCCACAGGGACGCCGTCGCCGTGGTGGGCGGCCGGAGCCGGTCGCCGATCCCGACGGCGCGCGCGAGTTCCACCGCCTCCGGCCGCCGGGCCAGCATCGATTCGGCACCCAGATCGACCGGTACGCCCTCGATCTCGCCCGCGTACAGCTTGCCGCCCAGCCGGTCCGCCGCCTCCAGGACGGTCACCCGGGCGCCGCCTTCGAGCAGTCGGTGCGCCGCCGCCAGCCCGGAGATGCCTCCACCGATGACGACCACATGACCGGTGCTGCCGGGCCCGTGGCCCGTACGGGTGTGCGCTGCGCTCATGCCCCCACTCTCTCAGAGCAGGCCGGCCGGACCGGGACCGGATCACGCTCCGCGCCACGTCCGCGGCGGCCGGGCAAGGTGACCGGGAGCCCCGTTGACAGCGGGCAGCGGCGGGCAAAGACTCATGGTCGGCGGGTGGCGATCTTCGTACCGCCCGCCGACCGTCGAACCGGGACAGCGAGGACAGGGCCTGATGACCGACCCACGCGTACGGGATGTGTACATCGTCGACGCCGTACGGACCCCCGTCGGCAAGTACGGCGGCGCGCTGGCCGCGATCCGGCCGGACGATCTCGCGGCCCATGTGGTCAAGGCCCTGGTGGACCGCACCCCGGACCTCGATCCGGCGCGGATCGACGACGTCTGTTTCGGAGACGCGAACGGCGCGGGCGAGGACAACCGGAATGTGGCGCGGATGGCGGTACTCCTCGCCGGGCTGCCGGTGACCGTGCCCGGCGTGACCGTGAACCGGCTGTGCGGGTCCGGTCTGGAGGCGGTCATCCAGGCGGCCCGCGCCGTTGCGCACGGCGATGCGCATATCGCGGTGGCGGGCGGTGTGGAGTCGATGAGCCGGGCGCCCTATGTGCTGCGCAAGCCCGAACGCGCCTTCCCCGCGGGCCATCAGGAGATGTTCTCCTCGACGCTGGGCTGGCGCATGGTCAATCCACGGATGGCCCCGGAGTGGACCGTCGCGCTGGGCGAGGGCGCCGAGCTGATCGCCGACCAGCACGGCATCACCCGCGAGCAGCAGGACGTCTTCGCGCTGGCCAGCCACCAGAAGGCGGTCCGCGCCTGGCAGGAGGGCGCCTACGACGCGGAGGTCGTGCCGCTGCCGGAGGTGGAGCTCGTGCGGGACGAGACGATCCGGGAGGCGTCCTCCCTGGAGTCGCTGTCCAAGCTGAAGCCGGTGTTCCGTACGGCGGGCGGCACGGTCACCGCCGGGAACTCCTCACCGCTCAACGACGGTGCGGCCGCGCTGCTGCTGGTCGACGAGGAGGGGCTGCGGGCCACGGGACGCGAACCGCTGGCCCGTATCCGCGCGAGTGCGGTGACCGGCGTCGAGCCGCAGCTGTTCGGTCTGGGGCCGGTGGAGGCGGTGCGGCGCGCGCTGGAGCGGTCCGGGCGGGGCTTCGACGAGGTGGCGACGTTCGAGCTCAACGAGGCGTTCGCGGCCCAGGCGTTGGGCTGCATCGGGCAGTGGCCCGAGCTGGACCCGGCCGTGGTGAATCCGCGCGGCGGCGCCATCGCCATCGGCCACCCACTGGGGGCCTCCGGAGCCCGTCTCGCGGGGTCGGTGGCCCACCAGCTCGCCGCCCTGGGCTCGGGCACGGGGCTCGCCGCGCTGTGCATCGGCGTGGGGCAGGGACTGGCGCTGGTCCTGGAGCGCTGAGGCCCCTGAAGCCATACCGTGCGGAGCGGCACGGCGGAGCATGCACACGACGAAGGAGCCACGGCATGGCGGCGGAGCAGTTGGTGATCGTCGGGGGCGATGCGACGGGGATGGCTGCCGCCTCGCAGGCCCGCCGCCTGAGGAAGCCCGACGAGCTGGCGATCACCGCGTTCGAGCGCAGCCACTTCGCCTCGTACTCCGCCTGCGGTATCCCCTACTGGGTGGGCGGCGAGGTCGACGGCCCGGACGCGCTGATCGCCCGGACGCCGAAGGAGCACCGCGCCCGGGACATCGATCTGCGGATGCGCCACGAGATCACCGAACTCGACCTGGAACGCGGCCGGGTGCGCACCCGGGAGCTGGACAACGGCGGCCGGGAGTCATGGACCGGCTTCGACAAGCTGGTGCTGGCGACCGGCGCCCGCCCCCGCCGCCCCGGCCTGCCGGGCATCGACGCGCCCGGTGTGCACGGCGTGCAGACCCTCGACGACGGCCGGGCGCTGCTGGACTCCCTGGACGCCGCACCGGGCAGGCGCGCGGTCGTCGTGGGTGCCGGCTACATCGGTGTGGAGATGGCCGAGGCGCTGATCCGCCGCGACTACGAGGTCACCGTCCTGGAGCAGAGCGCCCAGCCCATGTCCACCCTGGACCCGGACATGGGCGCGCTCGTCCATGAGGCGATGTGCGCGATGGGCATCGAGACGGTGCGCGGGGCGACCGTGACCGGCGTGCTGACCGACGGGGACGGCAGGGCCCGCGCGGTCACCACCGAGGATGCCGAGTACCCGGCGGACGTGGTCGTGCTGGGCCTGGGGGTACGCCCCGAGACCACGCTCGCCGCCGCGGCCGGGCTGCCGCTCGGCGAGTCCGGCGGGCTGCTCACCGACCTCGGGATGCGGGTCCGCGGCCAGGAGCACATCTGGGCGGGCGGCGACTGTGTCGAGGTCCTCGACCTGGTCTCCGGGCAGCTGCGCCATATCGCGCTGGGCACCCATGCCAACAAGCACGGGCAGGTCATCGGCGCCAATGTGGGCGGCGGCTATGCGACCTTCCCCGGTGTGGTCGGCACGGCCGTCAGCAAGGTCTGTGATCTGGAGATCGCCCGGACGGGGCTGCTGGAACAGCAGGCGCACGCCGTCGGTCTGCGCTTCGTGACGGTGACCGTCGAGGCCACCAACCGCGCCGGCTACTACCCCGGCGCCCGCCCGATGCACGTCAAGATGCTCGCCGAGCGCCGTACGGGCCGGCTGCTGGGTGTGCAGATCGTCGGCCGTGAGGGCGCGGGCAAGCGGGTGGACGTCGCGGCCGTCGCGCTGACGGCCGGAATGACCGTGGAGCAGATGACCGCCCTGGACCTCGGCTATGCCCCGCCGTTCTCGCCGGTCTGGGACCCCGTCCTGGTAGCGGCCCGCAAGGCCACGGCCGCCGTACGGGACGCCGGGGCCTGACGGCCCGGCACCGCAGGCCCTTTTTCGTCTTCCCGTCCCGGTTCGGCCGTGACCCTCCGGCTCCGCTCAGCGGGCCGTCTGCGTGTGGACGTATTCGACGAGGCGGGTCAGCGCGTCCGGGTCGGTGGAGGGCAGTACGCCGTGGCCGAGGTTGAAGATGTGGCCTTCCAGGCCGGCGGCGGCGTCGAGGACTTCACGGGCCTTGGTCTCGACGGCCTCGCGGGGCGCGAAGAGCACGGCCGGGTCGATGTTGCCCTGCAACGCCTTGCCGGCACCGACGCGGCGGGCCGCCTCGTCCAGCGGCACCCGCCAGTCGGCGCCGACGACATCCGCGCCCGCCTCGCCCAGCAGGCCGAGGAGTTCGCCGGTGCCGACGCCGAAGTGGATCCGCGGGACGCCATAGCCCTCGACCGCCTGGAAGACCTTGGTGGAGGCGGGCATCACGGAGCGGCGGTAGTCGGCCGGCGAGAGCGCGCCGACCCAGGAGTCGAAGAGCTGGACGGCGCTCGCCCCGGCCTCGATCTGGACCTTGAGGAAGGCGGAGGTGATGTCGGCGAGCCGGTCCAGCAGGTCGGCCCACAGCTGCGGGTCGCCGTACATGAGGGCCTTGGTGCGCTCGTGGTTGCGCGACGGGCCGCCCTCGACGAGGTAGCTGGCAAGCGTGAAGGGCGCGCCGGCGAAGCCGATCAGCGGCGTGCCGCCCAGCTCGCGGACCAGCATCCCGATGGCCTCGGTGACGTACGAGACGTCACCGGGCTCGAGGGTGCGCAGCTGCTCCAGGTCGGCGCGGGTGCGGATCGGGTTCTCGACGACCGGGCCGACACCGGGCTTGATGTCGAGGTCGATACCGATGGCCTTGAGGGGGACGACGATGTCGCTGAAGTAGATGGCGGCGTCGACGTTGTGGCGGCGCACGGGCTGGAGCGTGATCTCGGTGACCAGTTCGGGCCGCATGCAGGAGTCGAGCATCGCGATGCCCTCGCGGACCTTGCGGTACTCGGGGAGTGAACGCCCGGCCTGACGCATGAACCACACCGGCGTGTGCGGCACCGGCTCACGCCGGCATGCCTTGAGGAAAGCCGAGTCGTGCGTAACGGTCTGCTGCTGGCCCGTGGGGCATTCGTTGGCGCTCACGCCCCAAATCTTCGCACGACGGCACCCCCGCCGATTTGGCCAGGTGGCCGATATCTCCGCATGCGCCCGGGGGCGCCTCCGAATGGGCGACGCGCGCACCGGGTGTCCTCCCCGTATGCGGGCCCGGTTCCGCCTAATCTTCCGGGCATGGCTGCGGCTCACGAACACCTCGCGGACAGCGCGGACGAGGCCCCGATCCCCTTCCGTAAGGCGGTCGAGGCGCTCCGCGCGGCACGACTGCGGCCGGAGATCGAGATCGACCCGACGCCCGCCCCGAAACGGCTCGCCCCGTATGCGTATGCGCTGGAGGCGGCGGTCGTCGAGCGCGGATCCGGTCCGGACGGCGAGGACAAGGATCTGGCGGACGGCCGGATGGTGGTCCTGCACAACCCGGCCGGCGACGACACCTGGCAGGGCACCTTCCGGGTGGTGACGCTGGCGCGGGCGGAGCTGGAGCCGGAGATGGGCGCCGATCCGCTGTTGCCGGAGGTGTCGTGGTCCTGGCTCACGGGTGCGCTGGATGCGCGCGGGGTGCGCTACGGCGCACCGAGCGGGACGGTCACCCGAGCCGGCTCGCACTACTTCGGCGGGCTCGCGGCGCGTGAGCCCGCGACCCAGATCGAGATCCGGGCGTCATGGACACCTGCCGAAGGGCCCGGCGGAGTGCCGGAGCTGGCGGTGCATCTGTCGGCGTGGTGCGATCTGCTGTGCCAGGTCGCGGGCCTGCCGCCGGCCACGCTCGACATGACGCCGCGCGGCGGGATCGTCCCGCTGCCGCAGCGTCGCGGCGCACAGCCCCGCTGAGCTGCGCTTTTCCTTGCGGTCCGAGCCGCGGTGATCATGTTTGCGCAGAGCCGGTCCCAGTGATCACTCCTGCCCGGCCGACGCCATGATCACCGCGCCGCCGCCTGCCGCAAGCGGCAGGGGCGGCAGCGCGTACGGCTTTGATCATCTCCATGCACACCGGATGCTCACCTCTGATCGATCAGGCATCCGATTTGCCCGAATTGCCCCTAACTAAATCGTGATCAAAGTCTAAAGTCCTGCCGGATTGCTGCCGAAGAGGTCAGTGACCCTTCAAACACGGATCATTCCGGCTCCCCCCAGCCGGCTTCCGTCCCCCGCCACTCCCCCCAGGAGGCCCGGTGTCTGTTCTCCTCGAGCAACCTTCGAGCCTGGTCGCCTACCGCCCGAACAAGCCGACGGCCATGGTCGTCGTGGCCGACCCTCGCGTCCGCTCCACCGTCACCCGCCACCTGTGGGCTCTCGGAGTGCGTGACGTGATCGAGGCGTCGTCCATCGCGGAGGCCCGTCCCCGCGTCGGCAACCCGCGCGACATCTGCGTTGCCGACGTCCACCTTCCCGACGGCTCCGGCCTCACGCTCCTGTCCGAGACCCGGGCGGCGGGATGGCCCAACGGCCTCGCGCTGTCCGCGGCCGACGACATCGGCGCCGTACGCAACGCCTTGGCCGGCGGCGTCAAGGGCTATGTCGTCACCGGTACCCGCACCAACCTGGGCCTTCCCGGCCGCCCCGGCACCTCGCCGATCGGCGCCAACGCGGCCCGTATGCAGCGTCGTCCTCCGGGCTCCCCCGGCCACCCCGGCGGCTACCGGGAGCTGTCGGGCCGCGAGGTCGAGGTGTTGCGGCTGGTGGCGGAGGGCCAGTCCAACAAGGCCATCGGCGTCTCGATGGGGTTGTCGGCACTGACCGTGAAGAGCCACTTGGCCCGCATCGCACGCAAGCTCGGCACCGGTGACCGGGCCGGAATGGTGGCGGTGGCACTGCGCACCGGCATCATTCACTGACCGTTCATCCGACCGGCTCGCCCGTCGAGGGAACGTTCCCTCGACGGGCGACGTGCATACACAGATACCCTTGACTGGTGACCGACGCCCAAAAGACCGCAGCAGACACGACACTGCGAGCGACCGGAGACTCGCCTCCGGATTCCCGACCGGCGCCGGTCCCTCTCCTGGAGCCCCGCGAGGGCATCCCCCCGGTGACCGCCACGGACGAGGCACTCGCCGAGATCGTGGCCGCCTTCGCGGCCGGTACGGGCCCGGTGGCCGTCGACGCCGAGCGGGCCTCGGGCTACCGCTACGGCCAGCGCGCCTACCTCGTACAGCTGCGCCGCGAAGGTGCCGGCAGCGTGCTGATCGACCCGGTCGGCTGCCCCGACCTGTCGGCACTGGGCGAGGCGATCGGCGACGCCGAGTGGGTGCTGCACGCCGCCACCCAGGACCTGCCGTGCCTGCGTGACATAGGGATGGTTCCCACCCGGCTGTTCGACACCGAGCTGGCCGGACGGCTGGCCGGCTTCGCCCGGGTCGGCCTGGGTGCCATGGTCGAGAACGTTCTCGGCTTCGCCCTGGAGAAGGGACACTCCGCCGTCGACTGGTCCACCCGCCCGCTGCCCGAGCCGTGGCTGCGCTATGCCGCGCTCGACGTCGAGCTGCTGGTGGATCTGCGCGACGCGCTGGAGGAGGAGCTGACGCAGCAAGGGAAGCTGGAGTGGGCCCGGCAGGAGTTCGCGGCGATCGCCGCCGCTCCCCCACCACCGCCCCGCAAGGACCCCTGGCGCCGCACGTCCGGCATGCACAAGGTCCGCCGGCGCCGCCAGATGGCGGTCGTACGGGAGCTGTGGACGGCCCGTGACCAGGTGGCCCAGCGGCGCGACGTCTCACCGGGCAAGGTGCTCGGTGACGCCGCGATCGTGGAGGCGGCGCTGAATCTGCCGGCGAACAGCCATGCGCTGGCCGCGCTGCCCGGTTTCGGCCACCGCATGGGCCGCCGGCAGCTGGAGCAGTGGCAGGCCGCCGTCGACCGCGCCCGCGCGCTGGCCGAGAACGAGCTGCCGCAGCCCGGCCAGCCGCTCAACGGCCCGCCGCCGCCCCGCGCCTGGGCCGACAAGGACCCGGTCGCCGCGGCCCGGCTGTCGGCCGCCCGCGCCGCGGTCACCTCGCTCGCCGAGAGCCTGAATCTCCCGCAGGAGAATCTGATCACTCCGGACACGGTGCGCCGGCTGTGCTGGGAACCGCCGGCGGAGCCGACTGGGGAGTCGGTCGCCGAGGTGCTGACGGGCCACGGCGCCCGCCCCTGGCAGATCGAGCAGGTCGCGCCGATCCTCACCGAGGCGCTGCTGACGGACACCGACTGACGCCGGCAGCGGCCCGGCTCCCATACGCCGGGCCGCCCGCCGCCGCCCCGTCGCACGCCCTCGGCGCGGTGACCGACCGTCGTGACGGCGGGATTGCCTTCCCGTCGTCACGGCGCGGCACGGGACCGGCGCCCTCTCCCGGACGGGAGGAGGGCGCCGGGGCAGTCCGTGCGGCGGGGCTCAGTCCTCGCTGACGTGCATCGAGAGGACCTTGCCGGTGGCCGCGTCGATCTCGTACATCGTCTGGTTCCAGTCGTCGGAGGTCACGACGCCCACGGTCCAGGCCGCCGTGTCGCCCCCGTTGTCGGCGTCACCGAGTCCGATGGTGGTGACGGTGCCCTTCGTCTTCTCGGTGGCCGTCTTCGCGGCCTGCTGGGCCGTGACCTTGGCCTTGGACAGACGGGCGGCCAGCTGCTTCTTGTCGTCGGGGTCGTCGGACTGGGTGTGCGGCTGGCCCGCCTTTCCGGAGACGGCATCGACGCGGACGGCGGACACCGTCCCGTCGTCCGTCGCGACCACGGTGCTCCAATAGGGGGCGTCGGGCGACCCCTTGAGCTCCGCGGCGATCGCCTCCGAGGCGGGGACGGCCGCGACCCCCGCCTTCAGCGCCTGCTCGTAGTCCACCTTGGCCTTGGGGATCAGGGCCTTTCGCCGGGCCCGGTCCTCGCTGAGCGAACCGCTCGGGGAGGCGGGGGCGGAGGCGGGCACCGCCCGCGAGGGGACCGCGCCGGGGCTTCCCGTGTCGGCCTTGTCGCTGTTCCCGCAGCCCGACAGCAGCGCACCCGCGGCGGCGACGGCGCAGATCAGACCGATCGCGCGCGGCCCCGCCGGACGCCCGCGCCGGATCACGACACCACTCCTGTTCGTATCCATATGGGCACTTTAAGTGCGTAATGGGATGAATTGCGCCAAGACTCGGCGGCATTCAGTCGTTTTCGATCGGCGGTTCACCGCCGGAAGCCGGTCGGGAGCGGGGCGAGCGGCGCCTCCATCCGGTGTGACCTTCACCGCTCCGGGCGGTGGGGGTGTGCAGCTTGGTTACCCGTAAGTAGCATGTCGGTGTGAAGCGTCCCCCGGGGCGCCCCGCAGCAGTGCCATCCCGCACCTGGAGGAGAGCCAACGTGCCTCGTACCGCTAGGGACGTCGTCTTCGTAGACGGCGTCCGCACCCCGTTCGGCAAGGCGGGCCCGAAGGGCATCTACCACGAGACCCGCGCCGACGATCTCGTCGTGAAGGCCATCCGGGAGCTGCTGCGCCGCAACCCGGCCCTGGACCCCGCGAAGATCGACGAGGTCGCCATCGCCGCCACCACCCAGATCGGTGACCAGGGCCTGACCCTCGGCCGTACGGCCGGCATCCTCGCCGGCCTGCCGCAGTCCGTGCCCGGTTACTCCATCGACCGCATGTGTGCCGGTGCGCTGACCGCCGTCACCGCCACCGCCGGCTCCATCGCCTTCGGTGCGTACGACGCCGTCATCGCCGGCGGTGTCGAGCACATGGGGCGCCACCCCATGGGCGAGGCCGTCGACCCGAACCCGCGGTTCGTCAGCGAGAAGCTCGTCGACGAGTCCGCCCTGTTCATGGGCATGACCGCGGAGAACCTCCACGACCGCTACCCGCACATCACCAAGCAGCGCGCCGACGAGTACGCCGTGCGCTCGCAGGAGAAGGCGGCGAAGGCGTACGCGAACGGCAAGATCCAGCAGGACCTGGTGCCGATCTCGGTGCGCAACACCAACGCGGAGGTCGGCGAGACCGGCTGGGGCCTGGTGACCGCCGACGAGCCGATGCGTCCGGGGACGACCCTGGAGAACCTCACCGGCCTGAAGACGCCGTTCCGTGCGCACGGCCGCGTCACGGCCGGCAACGCCGCGGGTCTCAACGACGGCGCCACCGCCTCGATCCTCGCCTCCGAGGACTTCGCGCGGGAGAACGACCTCCCGGTCAAGATGCGCCTGGTCTCCTACGCCTTCGCGGGCGTCGAGCCCGAGGTCATGGGCTACGGCCCGATCCCGGCCACCGAGAAGGCCCTCGCCAAGGCGGGCCTCGGCATCGGTGACATCGATCTGTTCGAGGTCAACGAGGCGTTCGCCGTGCAGGTGCTCGCCTTCCTCGACCACTACGGCATCGCCGACGACGACGCGCGCGTCAACCAGTACGGCGGCGCCATCGCCTTCGGTCACCCGCTGGCCTCCTCCGGTGTCCGTCTGATGACGCAGCTGGCCCGGCAGTTCGAGGAGCAGCCGGAGGTCCGCTACGGCCTGACCACCATGTGCGTCGGCTTCGGCATGGGCGCGACGGTCATCTGGGAGAACCCGAACCACAAGGACGCCGGAGGCAGCAAGTGAGCACCCCCACCACCGAGCTTCTGAAGGGTGCGGCCGAGCTGTTCCCGGACGAGGTCGTCACGTCGGCGCACGTCCGCCACCTCGATCTGCCGTACGGCGCGGGCAAGTTCGCGCTGATCACGCTGGACAACGGCTTCGACCACACCAAGCCGACCACCTTCGGTCCCGGCTCGCTCGCGAACCTCAACGCCGCGATCGACCAGGTCGAGAAGGAGGCCGCGGACGGCGGCATCGTCGGCGTCGGCATCACCGGCAAGCCGTTCATCTTCGCCGTCGGCGCCGACCTCAAGGGCGTCGAGCTACTGGGGCGGCACGAGGACGCGCTGGCCATCGGCAAGGGCGGCCACGAGGTCTTCAAGCGCCTCGCCGGGCTCGCCGTGCCGACCTTCGCCTACTACAACGGTGCCGCGATGGGCGGTGGCGTCGAGGTCGGTCTGCACTGCTCCTACCGCACCGTCTCCAAGGCGCTGCCGGCCTTCTCGCTGCCCGAGGTCTTCCTCGGTCTCGTCCCGGGCTGGGGCGGCTGTGCGCTGCTGCCGAACCTCATCGGCGCGGAGAAGGCCGTCTCGGTCATCATCGAGAACTCGCTCAACCAGAACAAGCAGCTCAAGGGCAAGCAGGTCTTCGACCTCGGCATCGCGGACGCGATCTTCGAGGGCGCGGACTTCCTGGAGCAGTCGCTGATCTGGACCGCGAACGTCCTCAAGGGCGACGTGGCCGTCGAGCGCGCCGAGATCGACCGTGGCGAGGCCTGGGACCAGGCCGTCGCCAAGGGCAAGTTCATCGCCGACGGCAAGGTGCACGGCGCCGCCCCGGCCGCATACCGGGCGCTGGACATCATCGCCGCCGCCAAGAGCGGGGACCTCCAGGCCGGATTCGACGCCGAGGACCAGGCGCTCGCCGACCTGATCATGGGTGGCGAACTCCGTTCCGGCATCTACTCGTTCAACCTGGTGCAGAAGCGTGCCAAGCGGCCCGCGGGTGCGCCGGACAAGAGCCTGGCGCGTCCGGTCAGCAAGGTCGGTGTCGTCGGCGCCGGTCTGATGGCCTCGCAGCTGGCGCTGCTGTTCCTGCGCCGTCTTGAGGTGCCGGTCGTGCTGACCGACATCGACCAGGAGCGCGTCGACAAGGGTGTGGGCTACGTCCACGCCGAGATCGACAAGCTGCTCGGCAAGGGCCGGATCAACCAGGACAAGGCCAACCGCCTCAAGGCCCTGGTCTCCGGTGTCCTCGACAAGGCCGAGGGCTTCTCCGACGCCGACTTCATCATCGAGGCCGTATTCGAGGAGATCGGCGTCAAGCAGCAGGTGTTCGCGGAGGTGGAGGCCGTCGCCCCGGCGCACGCCATCCTCGCCACCAACACCTCCTCGCTGTCGGTCTCCGAGATGGCGTCGAAGCTCAAGCACCCCGAGCGGGTCGTCGGCTTCCACTTCTTCAACCCGGTCGCGATCCTGCCGCTGCTGGAGATCGTGCGCGGCGAGAAGACCGATGACGCCTCGCTGGCCACCGCCTTCGCCGTCGCCAAGAAGCTGAAGAAGACCGCGGTGCTCACGAAGGACGCCCCGGCGTTCGTCGTCAACCGCATCCTGACCCGCTTCATGGGCGAGATCCAGAACGTCATCGACGAGGGCACCCCGGTCGAGACTGCCGAGAAGGCCATCGAGCCGCTCGGTCTGCCGATGTCGCCGCTGGTGCTGCTGGAGCTGGTCGGCCCGGCGATCGGTCTGCATGTCTCCGAGACCCTCAACCGTGCCTTCCCGGACCGCTTCAAGGTCTCCCCCAACCTGAAGGCCGTCGTGGAGGCCGGCAAGCGCGGCTTCTACGTCTACGACTCCGGCAAGCCGGAGCTGGACCCCGAGGTCGCCGCGCTCCTCAAGCAGGGCGACTCGGTGCTGACGGAGGAGCAGGTCCGCGACCGCGTCCTGGACGCGGTGGCGCAGGAGATCGGCCTGATGCTGGACGAGGGTGTGGTCGCCGAGGCGCAGGACATCGACCTGTGCCTGATCACCGGCGCCGGCTGGCCCTTCCACCTGGGCGGCATCACGCCGTACCTGGACCGTGCGGGTGTCTCCGAGCGGGTGCGGGGCAAGAAGTTCCTGGCCCCGGGCGTCGCGAGCGTGCCCGCGTAAGGGTGCGGCACTGAGAACGAACAGCGCGGGCCGGCTCGGCGGAGCCGGCCCGCGCCTTCGTGTGTCAGGAGCCGCCCGGCCCACCCGGCCTTTCCGGGCCCCGACCACGCGAACGGCGCCGGCCCCGGCGTGGGACAGTGGCCGCATGGATTCCATGGTCATTGTCGATGCCGCGAATGTCGTCGGCTCGGTGCCCGACGGATGGTGGCGGGACCGGCACGGCGCGGCGGAGCGGCTGCGCGACGCGCTGCCGCAGTACGCCGACGAGGGGCTGCCGGGGCTGGTGGCGCCGCCCGTCGAGGTGGTCCTGGTGGTGGAGGGCGCGGCGCGCGGGGTCGAGTCCGTCGAGGGCGTACGGGTGGTGCCGGCGAGCGGCAGCGGCGACGACCGGATCGTGCAGCTGGTGGCGGAGGAGTGCGGCGACCGGGACTGTGTGGTGGTCACCGCGGACCGCGAGCTGCGGGAGCGGGTCCAGGCGCTGGGGGCCCGGGTGACGGGACCGCGCGCGGTGTGGGGCCGGGGGCAGGGCGGGGCGTAGGGCGGGTCCGTACGGACGAGGACAAGCCCCGTACACCGCGTTCGCCGCGGCATACGGGGCTGCCCGGCCGGAAGACCCCGCGGGCGTACGGCCGGGCGTGTCAGTCCTTGCCGGCCTGCCGGCTGCGGATACCCAGGCGGCTGTGGGAGCGGCCGTACAGGAAGTAGATGACGAAGCCGGCCACCATCCAGATCGCGAACCGCAGCCAGGTCTCCGCGGGCAGATTGAGCATCAGCCACACCGAGGCGAGCACGGACAGCGCCGGCACCACCGGCACCCACGGGGTACGGAAGGAACGGTGCAGATCGGGCCGGGAGCGGCGGAGCAGGACCACGCCGACGGCGACCACGACGAACGCGAACAGGGTGCCGATGTTGACCAGTTCGGCGAGTTCGTCGATCGAGGTGAAGCCGGCGACGACGGCGACGATGACACCCAGCACGATGGTCGACCGGTAGGGGGTCCCGAAGCGGGGGTGGGCGCGGGAGAAGATCCGCGGCAGCAGCCCGTCCCGGCTCATCGCGAAGAACACCCGGCTCTGGCCGAGCAGCAGGATCATGCAGACCGAGGTCAGGCCGACGGCGGCGCCGAAGCTGATCACGCTCGCGAAGAAGGGCTGCCCGAGGTCCTTGAAGGCATCGGCGAGCGGGGCGTCGGTGGAGAGTTTGCTGTACTTCTGCATGCCGGTGACGACCACCGACACGGCCACATACAGGACGGTGCAGATGGCCAGCGAGCCGAGGATGCCGCGTGGCACATCACGCTGCGGGTGCCGGGTCTCCTCGGCGGCGGTGGCCACGATGTCGAAGCCGATGAAGGCGAAGAAGACCACGGCCGCCGCGGCGAAGATTCCCATGGTCCCGAAGTGGGACGGGCTGAAGCCGAAAATCAGCTGCGACAGCGGCGCGGCCAGTCCGCCGCCGGTCTCACTGGGTTGGCTGGGCGGGATGAACGGCTCGTAGTTGGCGCCGTTGATGAGAAAGGCACCGGCGATGATGACCAGCAGGACGACGGTGACCTTGATCCCGACGACCACTGCCGTCACCCGTGAGGACAGCTTCATCCCGAGTACCAGGATGCCGGTCAGCACCAGCACGAGGATGGTGGCGAGCAGATCGAAGCCGAAGTGCCCCTCGTGGGTGCCGGCCAGGGCGGGCGGCAGGTGCAGCCCGGCGGAGTCCAGCAGTGAGCGGATGTAGCCCGACCAGCCGACCGCGACCACCGCGCAGCCCAGGGCGAGTTCCAGGATCAGGTCCCAGCCGATGATCCAGGCCGGCAGCTCGCCGAGTGAGGCGTACGAGAAGGTGTAGGCCGAGCCGGCGACCGGCACGGTGGAGGCGAACTCCGCGTAACACAGCGCCGCCAGCGCGCAGACCACGCCCGCGACGACGAAGGACAGTGCGACGGAAGGCCCGGCCTGCTCCTTGGCGATTTTGCCGGTGAGAACGAAAATGCCGGTGCCGATGACGACACCGACACCGAAGACGGTGAGATCGAGCGCCGACAGGGATTTTCTGAGCGTGTGCTCCGGCTCCTCGGTGTCCAGGATCGACTGCTCTACAGTCTTCGTCCGGAACATGCCGCGACTGCGGCGCGAATCGTGTGGTGTGCCGTGCTGTGTGCTCATGGGCGAACCTCCGCCTGGACGACCCTCGCAACTCTCCTGAACTGACCGAGTCTCCGCAATGTCGGGAAACAGTCAGCTTCGGCGGGCCTCCAGGAGGTGGGGATTCACCCGATGGGGTGTGACGGCGCCTATGCCGATGGGCCGGGCGGAACATCCGTACGGATGACCGGCCGGCCCATCGGTGCCGTCTGGGAAATCAGTCGCGGGCGGCCTCGGCGGGCTCGGCCGCGGCCTTGGCGCCGACCGGCTCGGCGTCGTCGTACCGGCCGTCGATCTTGGAGACCAGACCGGTCACCTGACGGGCGATGTCCGGCGCGGTGAGCCCGATCTCCGCCATGACCTCCTTGCGGGAGGCATGGTCGAGGAATCGCTCGGGGATGCCGAAGTCGCGCAGCGGCAGGTCCACACCGGCGTCCCGCAGCGACTGGGCGACGGCCGAACCGACGCCGCCGGAACGGATGTTGTCCTCGACCGTGACCACGACCCGGTGCCGGGCGGCGAGGCCCGGCAGCGCCTCGTCGACCGGCTTGACCCAGCGCGGGTCGACGACGGTGGTGGAGATGCCCTGCTTGTCGAGGAGGTCGGCGATCTCCAGGCACATGGGGGCTAGCGCGCCCACGGAGACCAGGAGGACATCCGGCCGCTTCACGGACTCGGCGGGCTCGCGCAGCACGTCCATGCCGCCCACCCGGCCGACGGCCTCGACGGCCGGGCCGACCGCGCCCTTGGAGTAACGCACCACGGTGGGCGCGTCATCGACCTCGACGGCCTCGCGCAGCTGGGCACGTACCTGGTCGGCGTCGCGCGGCGCGGCGATCCGCAGACCGGGCACGACCTGAAGGATCGACATGTCCCACATGCCGTTGTGCGAGGCGCCGTCGGTGCCCGTGACACCGGCCCGGTCCAGCACGAAGGTGACTCCGCACTTGTGCAGCGCCACGTCCATCAGCACCTGGTCGAAGGCGCGGTTGAGGAAGGTGGCGTAGACGGCGAAGACCGGGTGCAGGCCGCCGGTGGCCATGCCCGCCGCGGAGACCGCCGCGTGCTGCTCGGCGATGCCGACGTCGTAGACGCGGTCGGGGAAGGCCTTGGCGAACTTGTCCAGGCCGACGGGCTGGAGCATGGCCGCCGTGATGGCGACGATGTCCTTGCGCTCCTTGCCGAGCTCGACCATCTCGTCACCGAAGACGGACGTCCAGTCCTTGCCGCCCGAGGAGATGGGCAGGCCGGTGTCGGGGTGGATCTTGCCGACGGCGTGGAAGCGGTCCGCCTCGTCCTGGAGGGCGGGCTGGTAGCCGCGGCCCTTCTCGGTGAGGCAGTGCACGATGACCGGGCCGCCGAAGCGCTTGGCGCGCGTCAGGGCGGATTCCAGCGCCTCGATGTCATGGCCGTCGATCGGGCCGACGTACTTGAGGCCCAGGTCCTCGAACATGCCCTGCGGGGCGATGAAGTCCTTCAGGCCCTTCTTGGCGCCGTGCAGGGTCTCGTAGAGCGGCCTGCCGACGACCGGCGTCCGCTCCAGCAGGTCCTTGCCACGGGCCAGGAAACGCTCGTAGCCGTCCGTGGTGCGAAGGGTCGCCAGGTGATTGGCGAGGCCGCCGATGGTCGGCGCGTAGGAGCGCTCGTTGTCGTTGACGACGATGACGAGCGGGCGGTCCTTGGCGGCGGCGATGTTGTTGAGCGCCTCCCAGGCCATGCCACCGGTCAGCGCGCCGTCACCGATGACGGCGGCGACCCGGTTGTCCGAACCGCGCACCTCGTTGGCCTTCGCGATGCCCTCGGCCCAGCCGAGCACCGTGGAGGCGTGGCTGTTCTCGATGACGTCGTGCTCGGACTCGGCGCGGGAGGGGTAGCCGGACAGGCCGCCCTTCGCCTTGAGCTTGGAGAAGTCCTGACGACCGGTGAGCAGCTTGTGGACGTAGGACTGGTGCCCGGTGTCGAACAGCACCTTGTCCTTCGGGGAGTCGAAGACACGGTGCAGGGCGATGGTCAGCTCGACCACGCCGAGGTTCGGCCCGAGGTGTCCGCCGGTCTTGGACACCGCGTCGACAAGGAAGGTACGGATCTCCCCCGCCAGCTGCTCGAGCTGCTCCGGGCCCAGTCGGTCCAGATCGCGCGGTCCCCTGATGCGGGAAAGCAACGCCACCCCTGCCTCCTTGCTGCTGCTTGCTGCCGTGGATCGAGCTTGCCGATCAGATGAGTCTAATGTCGCGTCCGCCGCGCCGACGCCCGGGCCTTGCGATGTATGTCACTCGGGTGAAACGGGCTGTGGCGTGTCGCGCCGGGGACGCCGCCGCACACGGACCGGCCCCCACCGGATCATGCCCGGTGGGGGCCGGTGCCGTCGTACGACGACAATCGGTCAGGTGCGTCCGGCCGTTTTCTGCGTCCGGCGGGAGACCGAGTCGATCACCACGGCGGCGAGCAGCACCGCACCGGTGATCATGTACTGGATCTCGCTGGCCATGCCGAGCAGGTTCAGGCCCTGCTGGATCGACTGGATGACCAGCATGCCCAGCAGCGCGGACCAGATCTTGCCGCGGCCGCCGAAGAGGCTGGTGCCGCCGATGACGGCCGCCGCGATGACGTTCATCAGCGTGTTGCCGGAGCCCAGGTTCTTGGTGGCGCCACCGGAGAGGCTGGCGATGAACAGTCCGCCGAAGGCGGCGAGCATGCCCGAGATGGCGAAGACGCTGATCCGGATCTTGTTCACGTTGATACCGGCCCGGCGGGCCGCCTCGGCGTTGCCGCCGACCGCGAAGATCTGCCGTCCGTACGTGGTGCGGCGCACCACGAAGTCGGCGATGACCAGCACCGCGAGGAACAGCACCAGGGCCAGCGGCAGACCGCGGGCGCCGGCCGGCTCGTTCAGGACGTAGGCGACGACGAAGGCCAGCACCGCGACCACGCCGGTGCGCAGCAGGATCTCGCTGAGCGGCCGGGACGGCAGCGCGGCGGCCTTGCGGCGCTTGCTGTCCAGCAGCAGCGATCCGGCGTACGCGAGGACCGCGATCAGCGCGAGACCGTACGCCGCGGCCTTGTCCTCGAAGTAGTAGCCGGTGAGGTTCTCCACCACACTGCCGCTCGGCGTGTTGATGGAGCCTTCCTTGCCCATCATCCAGATCTGGAGACCGCTCCAGCCGAGGAAACCGGCCAGCGTGACGACGAAGGCCGGCACACCGATCTTGGCGAAAAAGAACCCGTGCAGGGCGCCGATGACCACACCGGCAACGATGGCGATCAGGACCGCGAGCCAGTCGTTGACGCCATGGGTGACGCTGAGCACGGCCCACACGGCCGCGCCGACGCCCGCCACCGAGCCGACGGACAGGTCGATCTCGCCGAGCAGCAGCACGAAGACGATGCCGACGGCCATGATGCCGAGGCCGGAGGTGTAGACACCGATGTTCGCGAGGCTGTCCGCGGACAGGAAGCTGCTGTTCTTGAGCTGGAAGACGATCGCGATGACGATCAGGCCGATGACGACCGGCAGCGAGCCGAGCTCACCACCGCGCACCCGGCGCTTGAAGTCGTTGAGGTAGCCGGCGAAGCCCTGTTCGCGGACGAGCAGGCGGGGGTCGATGGCGGCCGGCTGGGCGACGTCCGCGGCCGGGGCGGCGGGGGCGGCCGGGGTCGCCTCGTCCTCGGCGGGGGGCTGCTTGGTGAGATCGCTCATGCCCCGACCTCCTTCTTCACCTGGTCCGTACGCGCCTTGCGGCGGGTCACGGCGTTGTCCGAGGCGCCGGTGATGGCGGCGATGATCTCTTCGTGGGAGGTGCCCTCGACGTCGAAGACACCGTTGTTGCGGCCCAGCCGCAGCACCGCGACCCGGTCCGCGACGGCCTGTACATCGGCCATGTTGTGGCTGATGAGGATGACGCCGAGCTCGCGCTCGCGCAGCCGCTCGACGAGGTCGAGGACCTGGGCGGTCTGCTCGACGCCGAGGGCGGCGGTGGGCTCGTCGAGGATGACGACCTTGGGGTCGCCGATCAGCGCGCGGGCGATCGCGACGACCTGCCGCTGACCGCCGGAGAGCGCGGCGACGGGGATACGGACGCTGGGGATGCGGATGGAGAGGGTGTCCAGCAGCTCCTTGGCGCGCTTCTCCATCGCGATCTCGTCGAGGACACCCGCGGTGCGGATCTCGTTGCCGAGGTAGAGGTTGGCGACGACATCGAGGTTGTCGCAGAGCGCGAGGTCCTGGTAGACGGTGGCGACGCCGAGTTCCTGGGCGTCGTGCGGCTTGCTGATGCGTACCGCCGCGCCCTCCCATTCGATGGCGCCGTCGTCGACCGGGTGGACGCCCGAGATGGTCTTGACCAGGGTGGACTTGCCGGCGCCGTTGTCGCCGACAAGGGCGACCACCTCACCGGGGTGGATCTCCAGGGTGACGTCCGTGAGTGCTTGGACGGCGCCGAACCTCTTGGAGACTCCGCGCAACGCCAGCACAGGCGTAGCGGACACGTGAATCATCTCCTTCGCCGCCGTCACAACGGCGGGGATGGTGGTGCGTGGAGCAAGGGGGGCTTGCGAGGAACGGTCCGGCGTCCGCGCCCGGGACGGGATGAGGCCGGGCGGGGTACGGACCGGGGGCGGGGGCCGCGGGCGGGGCCGCGCGGCCCCGCCTGGCCGGGAGCCCGGGCCCGAGGGCCCGGCGAAGGGACCTGGGGCCCGAAGGCCGGAAGAAGAGAGCGGTGGCCGGAGCTGTCGCCGGAGAGCGTGGCCGACAGGCCGGGGCTTACGTGATGCCGGGGCCTACTTGATGCCGGCCGCCTCGCAGGCCTTCTTGACGTCGCCGGTGCAGATCTGGCTCGCCTTGTAGACCTTGTCCTTGATGATCGTGGACGCGATGTTGTTCTCGGTCACGATCTGCGCGTCGTACAGCTTGGCCGGGATGCCCTTGACCTCGCCGCTGAGGCTGTCGACCTTGGCGGGCGTCAGGGAGTCGATCTTCTCGCCCTTGAGCAGCTTGACGGCGATCTCGGCGGTGGAGTCGGCCTGCGGCTTGATCTGCTTGTAGATCGTGAAGGCCTGGTCGCCCTTGAGGATCCGCTGAAGACCCGCGAGCTCGGCGTCCTGGCCGCCGACCGGGACCTTGACGCCCTTCTGCTTGAGCGCGGTGATGATGCCGCCGGCCATGCCGTCGTTGCCGGAGTAGACGCCCTGGATGCCGTCCTTGCCGAGCGAGTCGAGGGCCGCGCCCATCTTCTTGTTGGCCTCGTCCGTCGACCAGTCGGGGATGTCCTGCTCGTACGCGACCTTCTTGACCTGCTTGTCGAGGACGCTGTGGGCGCCCTTCTTGAAGAACGGCATGTTCGGGTCGGTCGGCGAGCCGTTGATCATGACGACATTGCTGTCCTTGGCCTTGTCGCCGAGCGCCTTGACCAGCGCCTGGCCCTGGAGGCGGCCGATCTTCTCGTTGTCGTAGGACACGTAGGCGGAGATGTTGCCCTCGGCCAGCCGGTCGTAGGCGACGACCTTGACGCCCTTCTTGGCGGCCTGGTTCACCCAGGACTTGGTCGCCTTGTAGTCGACGGAGTCCAGAATGATCACCTTGACGCCCTGGGTGATCAGCGCGTCGAACTGCTTCTTCTGGTTCTCGGTCTCCTGCGCCGCGTTGTTGTACTTGACCTTGCAGTCGCTGCACAGCTCATGGATCTTCGCCTCCATCAGCGGGCGGTCGAAGGTCTCGTAGCGCGTGGTCTTGTTCTCCGGCAGCAACAGGCCGATGGTCTTGTTGTCGCCGCCGCCCGCCTTGGCGCCGTCGCCGGCCTTGCCACACGCGGCCACGGAGAGCGCCATCGAGACGGCGGCGGTGCCTATGACGACGCGACGCGTCCAAACGTTCATTTGGGTTGCCTCCCTGACGAGGCCGCGTCGTTGCGGCCGAGGTGGCTGGAAGTCAACTCGGCCGCCAGCCGACCGTCAAGGAGTAAATCCTTAACGAGATGACAACGGTGCCATGCGTTAGCTGTGTGAACTCAGCGCGCTCATGCCAGGGCCGGCGCGTCGGCGGCCCGCGCACCGTCGAGCAGGGTCGAATCGCCCATCTCGCTCAGCACCAGCGCCAGCGCGCCCAGCACCTCCGCACGCCCCCCGAGCGTGCCGGGGACGATCCCCAACTGCCGTGCCGCGCTGGGGATCGCGTACCGCGACACCGATTCGCGGATCGGCGCCAGGACCAGCTCACCGGCCTCGGCGAGATCCCCGCCGAGCACCACCCTGCTGGGATTGAGCAGATTGCACAGATTTGCGACGCCGCTACCGATATAGCGGCCGACGTCCGCAATGACCCGTCGGCAGCCCGGGTCGCCCTCGCGGGCCAGCTGTACCACTCGCGCCATGGTCAGATCGGCGCCGTGGCTCGGCTGGAGCAGCGGAAGGACGTACCGGGCCGCGGTGAAGGTCTCCAGGCAGCCGCGGTTGCCGCAGCGGCACACCGGGCCGGACTCGTCCAGCGTGATGTGCCCGATCTCGCCCGCCGTGCCGCCCGGCCCGCGGTAGATCTGCCCGCTGATCACCAGACCGGCGCCGACACCGCTGGCGACCTTGATGTACGCCAGGTCGGCGGCCCCGCGGCCACCGCCCCACACCAGCTCGCCCAGGGCGCCGAGGTTGGCGTCGTTGTCGACATAGACGGGCACACCGAGGCGCCCGGACAGCTCCTGACTGGGGTTCGTGCCCGACCAGCCCGGCAGGATCGCCGTCGAGCCCAGCGTCCCGGACTCGACGTCGATGGGTCCCGGGACGCCCAGGCCGACGCCGATGACCTTGCCCGCGTCCAGGCCGGTGGCCGTGATCAAGCGGTTGACCAGCTGTTCCGCCCGGTCGAAGCCCTCGGCCGCGGAGGCGTCCACATCGATCGGCTCGGCCTCCTCGGCGAGCACCTGGTGGGCGAGGTTGCCGACCGCCACGCGCAGATGGGAGTGCCCGAAATCGACCCCCACGACGATGCCCGCGTCGCCGGAGAGCGAGACGCTGCGCGCCCGCCGCCCGCCCGCCGAGGTCGGCGTCACCTCAACGGTCCCGCCATCCTTCAACTCGCGAACGATGTTGGAAACGGTGGCCGCGGACAGCCCCGTGCTCCGGGCGATCTCCGCCTGCGTGAGGGAGCCCGCCATACGCACCGCACGTACGACCCGCTCCAGATTGGCCCGGTGCAGCGAGGACTGCGACCCCGGAGTCTCCATCGACTCATCCACTCCCGTCTGGGGCCGGGGGTACCTCCCAGTGGTGACTGGGGGGAGGCACAACGACCGCCCACCGGCCGCACCCACACCTTTGTGGGACGGCCCTCGATTCAACATGTGAACCCTAAGCAGAACTCCAGCCGGGAAGTCTCGTCAAGGCGTTGAGTCCACACATGATCAGGAAGCGGCCCCTCCGGGGAGCCCGAGGCACGGCTCCGCCCCGGCGGGGCCCGCCCTGCGACACCTACCCGGCAGTACGGCGAGATGGCGCAAATCCCTCGTCGACCGCCGGTCGGCGTACGGGTTCCCTGACCGCTCCCCTACTTGAGTGCTCCGGCGGTCAGACCGGCCACCACCTGCCGCTGGAAGATGATGTACGCGGCGAGCACCGGCAGCATCGCGATCGTCAGCCCCGCGAACAGACCGGACCAGTCCCCCTTGTAGCCCTGGCTCACCGCCAGCGCCACCAGGCCCTGGGTCAGCATCTTCTTGTCCGGATCCCCGACATTGAGCACCGTCGGCAGCAGGTACTGATTCCACTGTCCGAGGAAGTTGAAGATCCCGACGCTGATCAGGCCGGGCTTGGCCATCGGCAGCATCACCTGGAAGAAGGTGCGGGTGTGCGAGGCGCCGTCGATGAGTGCCGCCTCGGCCACCGACGTGGGCAGCGTCTTGAAGAAACCGCTGAGGAAGAAGACCGTGAACGGCAGCGAGTAGGCGATATAGACCAGGATCAGACCGTGGTAGGTGTCCAGCAGCGCCATGTTCTTCATGACGAAGAACAGCGGGACCAGCGCCAGGATGACCGGGAAGCCCATCCCGCCCACGAACAGGAAGTAGAGGAAGCGGTTGCCCGGGAAGTCGAACCGGGCCAGCACATACGCCGCCATCGCGCCCAGCAGCATCGTGCCGATCAGTGAACCGCCCACGACGATCACCGAGTTGAGGAAGTACTGGCCCATGTTCGCCTTGTCCCAGGCGCGTGACCAGTTGTCGAAGTGCAGGACCGAGGGGAGCCCCCAGGGCGAGCCGAAGATCTCGGTGTCGTCCTTGAAGGAGCTCACCACCGCCCACAGCAGCGGCATGGTGACCAAGAGGCCCCAGATCACCAGGACTCCGTGCGAGAAGACGTTGAGGGTCTTGCCCTCGCTGCTTCCGCCGGCGGAGCGGGCGCCGCCCGCCCCGCCCGTCCCGCCGCGCGGGCCGGGCACCCGCGCGGCGGCCGGGGAGGGCTCCTGCTCCTTCGTCACACCCGGGAGGTCCGCGGGATCCGTCTGCGCACTCATCAGAACTCCAGTCGCTCGCGTCGTCCCAGCCGCATCACGATGGCCGAGAAGATGAGGGTCACGATCAGCAGGGAAACGCCGATGGCCGTCGCATATCCGGCCTGACCGTCGCGGAAGGTCTTCTGGTACACGTACAGCGGAAGGACCTCGGTCGAATAGTCCGGGCCGCCCGGACCGACACTCATGATCTGCACGAACGCGAAGGCCGAAACGTCCAGGGCGAGGATGCCCATATAGATCCAGCCGGTCTGGACGGTGTCCCACAACAGCGGCAGGGTGATCCGGAAGAACGTGTTGAAGCGGTTCGCGCCGTCCAGCAGCGCGGCCTCGTAGAAGTCCTTCGGAATGGAGCTCATGCCGGCGGAGAAGAGCACGACATAGAAGCCGACATTGGCCCACACCATCGCGGCCATGACGCACCACAGCGCGATCTGCGGATCGCCCAGCCAGTCCGGCTGCACATTGCCGAGCCCGATCGCCTGGAAGAAGGCGTTGAGCGCACCGCTCTCCGGGTTGTAGGCGAACTGGAACAGCAGCGCCACGATCGGGACCGACAGCACCTGCGGGAAGAAGTAGAGAATTTTGTAGGTGCCCGAGCCGCGCACACCGCCGATGACCGCCTTCTTCCGGCGACGGCCACCGACGTTGAGCATAAAGGCGAAGAAGAGCCCGAGCGAGAGCGTCACCACCGGCAGGAGCAGCAACAGCGTCACGCTGTTGCCCACGGCCGACCAGAAGACATCGTCCTTGAAGAGGCGCGCATAGTTGTCGAAGCCGACCATCTTCATGTCCGGACTCAGTCCGGTCCAGTCCGTGAAGGAGTAGTAAATGGCCTGCACGAACGGCGAGATCACGAAGATCGCGTAAATCGCCAGCGGGAGGACCAAGAACCCCGCGATGAAACGGTACTTACCGTGTTTCATGACTACCGATCCCGTTCTCTCCCTGCGTTGCCACCGCCGGTGACGCGCCCCCGGCCCGCGCCGGGAGGTGCCCCCACGAACGTGTCGGTCAGCGCTTGTACTTCTTGACGCTGGAGTCGTCGCGGGTGTCGTCCGCGTACTTCTGGATCTTCTTGATGGCCTCGTCGGGCGTCATCCGGCCGGCCATCATCTCGCCCAGCGCACCCACCCCGATCCGCTCCTTCTGGAGCGCCACATACCAGTCCTGCATCCGCGGATTGACGATGTTCTGGCCGGCCTTCTGTAGCACCGCCTGCGCCGATGCCAGGCCCGGCGGGAGCTTCAGCCCCTCGGTGCCGCCGTTGAGCGAGGTGAGCGAGGAGACCTGCTTGATGAAGTTCTGCGAGGACTTCTTGCTGAGCATGATGCGCAGCAGTTCCATACCGCCCTCGGCGTTCCGGGCCTTGCGCGGGACGATGTACGGCTCGCCGCCCGAGGCCCAGATGGTGCCGTACGGCATCTTGTCGGAGGCCGACAGGCTGGACGGGGCGCCGACCGCGAGATCGAAGTGCGGGTTCTTCGCGATCTGCTTGGCCGACTCGTTCTCCACCCAGGAGCCGTTGGGGATGAACAGCGCCTTGCCCTCGGCCCACGCCTTCTGCGACTGGAGGTGGTCCAGGCCGGGCGAGCCCTTGAGGACGTAGCCCTTCTTGTAGAGCTCGTAGTAGGCCTCGAAGGCCGCCTTGACCGCCGGGTCCTTCCAGGCGTTCGGCTCCAGATTGTCGATCTTCCGCAGGACCTCTTCACCACCGATCTTGGCGATGAACGGGTAGAGGCTGAAGGGGAAGTAGTACGGGTACTTGCCCGGATAGGTCCAGCCGGCCACGCCCTTCTTCTTGGCCTTGGCGCAGAGGGCGAGCATGTCGTCCCAGGTCTCCGGATATTCCGCGTCCAGCTTCGCCAGATTGCCCTTGGAGTACCAGACGCCATAGACCGTGTACGCGTAGTAGAGGATCCAGGTTTCCTTGCCGCCGAACTGGCCCATTTCGACGACACCGGGGCGCAGGGTGTCGCGCACCTTCTTGTCCGGGTCGTCGACGGAGGGGGCATCGAGGAGCGCCGTGAGGTCGGTCAGCTGGTCCTTGGACACCAGCGTGCCAAAATCCATCTGCTCCGCACCGGAGTTGTCGACGAGGTCCGGGGGGTTTCCGCCGTTGAAGCGCGGCTGGAGCGTCGACTGGATCTTCTGGGTCGAGGAGAGCTTGACCTTGCCGTCCGCCTTCGGGAAGGACTTGATGTACTCGCCCTGTGCGTCCTTGGCGTACTTGTCGCCGAATCCGCCGTCGAAGATGACCACATCGAGGCCGGCCGAGTCATTGACCGCAAGCGGATTCTTGGCCGACTTCTTGCCCTTTTCGACCTTGTTATCGCCGCTGTCGCCGCCGCCGGCACACGCCGACAGCACTCCCATCGACGGGACGGCGATGATCCCCAGGGCCGCGGCCCGTTTGACCAGATCACGACGGTTGAATTCAGAGGTGGATCCCATGCTCAAGTCCTCGCCTTCTTCAGGACTCAGGCGGTGTACCGAGCCACCCCGGCACCGCGGGTCAGATGAAGCTGAGTTGTACGGGATGTGCACCGGGCGCGCTAGAGAAATGCGGGGCAGTCATCCGTTCCCGCCTTCCCCCCGGATCCACGGCCGTGGTCGTACGGCCGGTCGGACGCGACAGGTATAGTCCACTTCCGGTCGCAGGGGCAAGATCGAATGCAGGGTTGGACGGCAGTCTTTCCCTAGTTGAGACCTCCCCGACATGCGCGGGGATTCGCCGGATGTCACCCTGCCGGGCCGCCCGGCGACACGGCGGCCCACGAATCTCAGCGGCACCCTTGACACCAAAGTCCCCACGCACCTTACTTATCTCTGTTTATCTTGGCGCCATGTAACTGACAACGATGTCAATCCCGTTGAGAGGGCTCGCGTGCGGCTCAGACACCGGCACCGTCCACTGCGGGGTATCACCCGCCCCGCCGCCCTCGTGGCGGCCGCTCTGCTCGTCATCACCGTGCAAGGCCCGGCGGGTGCGGCTCAGGCCGCACCGCCCCGAAAGCCCCTGGGGGCAACGGAGTTCCGCTCCTCCTTCGAATCCGGCGAACCACAGCCGGACTGGACCGACGCCGTCGACACCGGCCCCGACGGACGGCCCCGGACCTCCGGCGTCGGCCCGGAGACCACCCCCGCGGCGCCCGGCATGAGTACCGGGACCGACTCCGGCCCCGGCGACTCCCCCACCGCCAAGACACACGCCGGCTTCAGCGGCACCCATGCGCTGCGCTACGCCGGCACCCACACGGCGGACGGCCACGGCTACTCGTACAACAAGATCTTCGACGTCGATCTCCCCGTCACCGCGGCCACTTCGCTCTCGTACAAGCTCTTCCCCGAGATGGCGAAGAGCGATCCGGACTATCCGGCGACCCACACCTCGCTCGACCTGGCCTTCACCGACGGCACCTACCTCAGCGAGCTGTCCGCCGTGGACCAGCACGGTGCGCCGCTGACACCGCAGGGCCAGGCCGCCTCCAAGACGCTCTACGCCAACCAGTGGAACAACCGGGAGTCGCGGATCGGGGCGGTCGCCGCCGGCAAGACCGTCGACCGGATCCTGGTCGCCTACGACGCGCCCAGGGCTCCGCGGACCGCACCGGCCTTCCGCGGCTGGGTCGATGACATCACCCTCGGCCCCAAGGCCCCGGACAAGCCGCTCGCGCACCTCTCCGACTACGCCGTCACCACCCGCGGCACGCTCTCCAGCGGCAGCTTCTCGCGCGGCAACACCTTCCCGGCCACCGCCGTCCCCAACGGGTTCAACTTCTGGACCCCGGTGACCAACGCGGGCTCCGCCGACTGGCTCTACGAATACGCGCGGAAGAACAACGCCGACAACCTCCCCACCCTCCAGGCCTTCAGCGCCAGCCATGAGCCGAGCCCGTGGATGGGGGACCGGCAGACCTTCCAGGTCATGCCGTCCGCCGTGGCCGGCACCCCGGACGCCTCGCGCACCGGCCGCGCGCTGCCGTTCCACCACGCCAACGAGACCGCGAAGCCGCACTACTACGGCGTGACCTTCGACAACGG
This sequence comes from Streptomyces sp. MCA2, assembly GCF_023544705.1. Taxonomy (NCBI): domain Bacteria; kingdom Bacillati; phylum Actinomycetota; class Actinomycetes; order Kitasatosporales; family Streptomycetaceae; genus Streptomyces; species Streptomyces sp. MCA2. The sequence goes on along the minus strand of NZ_JAMJFM010000003.1, from coordinate 148,499 downwards.
CCTCAAGACGGAGATCACCCCGACCGACCACGCCGCGCTGATGCGCTTCACGTTCCCCGGCGACCGGGCGAGCCTGATCTTCGACAACGTCAACAACAAGGGCGGGCTGAGCCTGGACACCGAGCGCGGGATCGTCACCGGCTTCTCGGACGTCAGGAGCGGGCTGTCGGTCGGCGCCACCCGGCTGTTCGTCTACGGCGTCTTCGACGCCCCGGTCACCGGCGGGGGCAGGCTCGAAGGCGGGGGTGGAAAGGACGTCACCGGCTATCTTCGCTTCAAGCCCGGGGCGGACCGCACCGTGACCATGCGGATCGCCACCTCCCTGATCAGCGTGGACCAGGCGAAGGCGAATCTGTCCCGGGAGATCCCGGCCGGCGCGACCTTCGCCGGCGTCAGGGACCGGGCGCAGTCGCAGTGGGACGACCTGCTGGGCCGGATCGAGGTCCAGGGCGCGAGCCGCGACCAGCTCACCACCCTCTACTCCAACCTCTACCGCCTGTACCTCTACCCCAACTCCGGTTTCGAGAAGGTCGGTTCCCGCAGCCGCTACGCCAGCCCCTTCTCCCCGCAGACGGGCCAGGACACCCCGACGCACACCGGCTCCAAGATCGTCGACGGTGAGGTGTACGTCAACAACGGCTTCTGGGACACCTACCGGACCACCTGGCCCGCCTACTCCCTGCTCACCCCGAAACGGGCCGGGAAAATGGTCGACGGATTCGTCCAGCAGTACAAGGACGGCGGCTGGATCTCCCGCTGGTCCTCGCCCGGCTACGCGGATCTGATGACCGGGACGAGTTCCGATGTGGCGTTCGCCGACGCCTACGCCAAGGGGGTGGAATTCGACGCCGAGGCGGCCTATGCCGCGGCCGTCAAGAACGCCACCGTCGCCCCGCCGGACCCCGGCGTCGGCCGCAAGGGAATGAACACCTCCCCCTTCCTCGGGTATACGAGCACCGACACCCGCGAAGGCATGTCCTGGGCGCTGGAGGGCTATCTCAACGACTTCGGCATCGCCCGCATGGGCAAGGCGCTCTACGAGAAGACCAAAAAGCCCCGCTACAAGGAAGAATCCGCTTATTTCCTGGGTCGTGCCCAGAACTACGTCAAGCTCTTCGACGACAAGGTCGGCTTCTTCCAGGGCAAGGACGCCCGCGGCAACTGGCGGCTGCCGCCGGGCGGCTTCGACCCCCGGGTCTGGGGCAACGACTACACCGAGACCAACGCCTGGACCTTCGCCTTCACCGCACCGCAGGACACCCGGGGCCTGGCCAACCTCTACGGCGGCCGCTCCGGCCTGGCCAAGAAGCTGGATGCGTACTTCTCCACCCCGGAGACCGCGTCCAAGGAATTCGCCGGCTCGTACGGCGATGTGATCCATGAAATGACCGAGGCCCGTGACACCCGTATGGGCATGTACGGGCACAGCAATCAGCCCTCGCACCACATCGGCTACCTGTACGACGCGGCCGGCCAACCCTGGAAGACCCAGGAAAAGGTCCGCGAGGCGATGTCCCGGCTCTACCTCGGCAGCGAGATCGGCCAGGGATATCCGGGCGACGAGGACAACGGCGAGATGTCCGCGTGGTACGTCTTCAGCTCGCTCGGCTTCTATCCGCTGGTGATGGGACAGGGCGAATACGCGGTGGGCTCCCCGCTGTTCACCAAGGCCACGATCCACCTGGAAAACGGCCGCGATCTCACCATCAGGGCGCCGCGCAACAACGCTCGCAACGTCTACGTCCAAGGTCTCCGGGTGAACGGCAAACCCTGGAATTCCACTGCCCTGCCGCACCGGCTCCTCGCCCACGGCGGCACCCTGGACTTCACCATGGGCGACCGGCCCTCCGCCTGGGGCACCGGAGCGCACGCCGCCCCGACCTCGCTCACCCAGGACGACAAGGTGCCCTCCCCGCCCGGGGACGTGACCGGACCCGGCGGCGGCCCGCTCTTCGACAACACCTCCGACAGTGCGGCCGAACTGACCGGCGCCCCGGTGGACCTCCCCCGGCCCGCCCGGGTCACGTCGTACACCCTCACCTCGGCGGACCGTGCCTCGGCACCGGCCGGCTGGAAGCTGGAGGGCTCCCGGGACGGTGAGCGGTGGACGCGGCTGGACCACCGCGAGGGCGAGTCCTTCACCTGGAACCGCCAGACCCGTGTCTTCGCGATCGACCGGCCGGGCAGCTACCCGCACTACCGGCTCGTGCCCGACGGCAAGGGCACACTCGCCGAGATCGAGCTACTCGGGGCGCCATAGCCCCAGTTGACTGGCGAAGTTCCTGTCCGGAGCGGTCAGGGGCCGCGTCCGGCGCGGTCTGCAACACCCCGTTCCTCTACCGGGGCACCGGCAAGGAGCCCGCGCCCTTGGCCAAGCCCGTCAGGGCTCGCGGGAACTTCGGCAGCTACCGCCTGATCTTCTGAGCACCGGGCGCGGACACGCGGACGGGCCGCACTCCCTCGACCGAGGGGGTGCGGCCCGTCCCGTACCGCCGGCCGTCAGCCGGCGGCCCTGCTCACTTACGGATCAGCGAGCGCAGCACGTACTGCATGATGCCGCCGTTGCGGTAGTAGTCCGCCTCGCCGGGGGTGTCGATGCGGACGACCGCGTCGAACTCGACACCGCTGTCGGTGGTCACCTTGACGGTGCGCGGCGTGGTGCCGTCGTTCAGCTCGGTCACGCCGGAGAAGGAGAAGGTCTCCTCACCGGTCAGGCCGAGCGACTCGGCGGACGTGCCCTCCGGGAACTGGAGCGGCAGGACGCCCATGCCGATGAGGTTCGAGCGGTGGATGCGCTCGTAGGACTCGGCGATGACGGCCTTGACGCCGAGCAGCGCGGTGCCCTTGGCCGCCCAGTCGCGGGACGAGCCGGAGCCGTACTCCTTGCCGGCCAGGATGACCAGCGGGGTGCCGGCCGCCTGGTAGTTCTGCGAGGCGTCGTAGATGAACGAGACCGGCGCGCCGTCCTGGGTGAAGTCGCGGGTGTAGCCGCCCTCGGTGCCCGGCGCGATCTGGTTGCGCAGGCGGATGTTGGCGAAGGTGCCGCGGATCATGACCTCGTGGTTACCACGGCGCGAGCCGTAGGAGTTGAAGTCACGACGCTCGACGCCGTGCTCGGTGAGGTACTGACCGGCCGGGGTGTCGGCCTTGATCGCACCCGCCGGGGAGATGTGGTCGGTGGTGACCGAGTCGCCCAGCTTCGCCAGCACCCGGGCGCCCGAGATGTCCGAGACCGGGGTGGTCTCCATCGTCATGCCCTCGAAGTACGGGGGCTTGCGCACGTAGGTGGACTGCGGGTCCCACTCGAAGGTGTTGCCGGTCGGGATCGACAGCGCCTGCCACTGGGCGTCGCCCGCGAAGACGTCCTGGTAGGACTTGTTGAACATGTCCTCGCCGATGGCGTTCGCCACGACGTCGTTGACCTCGGCCTCGGTCGGCCAGATGTCCTTCAGGAAGACCGGGTTGCCCTCAGTGTCGGTGCCCAGCGCGTCCTTGGTGATGTTCACCTTCATGGAACCCGCGAGGGCGTACGCGACGACCAGCGGCGGGGACGCCAGGTAGTTCATCTTGACGTCGGGGTTGATCCGGCCCTCGAAGTTGCGGTTGCCGGAGAGCACCGAGGTGACGGCCAGGTCGTGCTCGTTGACGGCCTTGGAGACCTCCTCCGGCAGCGGGCCGGAGTTGCCGATGCAGGTGGTGCAGCCGTAGCCGACGAGGTTGAAGCCGACCTTGTCGAGGTACGGGGTCAGGCCCGCCTTGTCGAAGTAGTCGGTGACGACCTTGGAGCCCGGGGCGAGCGTGGTCTTGACCCACGGCTTGCGGGTCAGGCCCTTCTCCACGGCCTTCTTCGCGACCAGCGCGGCGGCGACCATGACGTACGGGTTCGAGGTGTTGGTGCAGGAGGTGATGGCCGCGACCGTCACCGCACCGTGGTCGATCTCGTAGGTCGAGCCGTCGGGGGCGGTAACCGTGGTGGGACGGGTCGGCACACCGTTGCTGGAGGCCGGGGCGTCGGAGGCCGGGAAGGACTCCTTGCCCGCCTCGTCGTCGTCCTCGACGTAGTTGCACACGTCCTGGGCGAACTTCTCGGCGGCGTTGGCGAGGACGATGCGGTCCTGCGGACGCTTCGGGCCGGCGATCGACGGGACGACCGTCGCCAGGTCCAGCTCCAGCTTCTCGGAGAAGTCGGGCTCGGCGGCCGGGTCGAGCCAGAGGCCCTGCTCCTTGGCGTACGCCTCGACGAGCGCGACCTGCTGCTCGTCGCGGCCGGTCAGGCGCAGGTACTTCAGGGTCTCGTCGTCGATCGGGAAGATCGCGGCGGTGGAGCCGAACTCCGGCGACATGTTGCCGATGGTGGCGCGGTTGGCCAGCGAGGTGGCGGCGACGCCCTCGCCGTAGAACTCGACGAACTTGCCGACGACACCGTGCTTGCGCAGCATCTCGGTGATGGTCAGCACGAGGTCGGTGGCGGTGGTGCCCGGCTTGAGCTCACCGGTCAGCTTGAAGCCGACGACGCGCGGGATGAGCATGGAGACCGGCTGGCCGAGCATCGCGGCCTCGGCCTCGATGCCGCCGACGCCCCAGCCCAGCACACCGAGGCCGTTGACCATGGTGGTGTGCGAGTCGGTGCCGACGAGGGTGTCGGGGTAGGCCTGGCCGTTTCGCACCATGACCGTACGGGCCAGGTGCTCGATGTTCACCTGGTGGACGATGCCGGTGCCGGGCGGGACGACCTTGAACTCGTCGAACGCGGTCTGGCCCCAGCGCAGGAACTGGTAGCGCTCCTTGTTGCGGCCGTACTCCAGCTCCACGTTCTGGCCGAAGGCGTCCTTCGTGCCGAACTTGTCGGCGATGACGGAGTGGTCGATGACCAGCTCGGCCGGCGCCAGCGGGTTGATCTTCGCCGGGTCGCCGCCCAGCTCCTTCACGGCCTCACGCATCGTGGCGAGGTCCACGACACAGGGCACGCCGGTGAAGTCCTGCATGATCACGCGGGCCGGCGTGAACTGGATCTCCTGGCTGGGCTGGGCCTGCGAGTCCCAGCCACCGAGCGCCCGGATGTGGTCGGCGGTGATGTTCGCGCCGTCCTCGGTGCGGAGCAGGTTCTCCAGCAGCACCTTCAGGCTGTAGGGAAGACGCGCGGCGCCTTCGACCTTGTCCAGCCGGAAGATCTCGTACGACTCGTCGCCCACGCGCAGCGTGCTGCGGGCGTCGAAGCTGTTCGCCGACACGACAGTCTCCTTCATGCATGAAATTCGCGCGTACCACCGCAATGCTGCCGTCACAGCTTCTTGCCCCATCCGCTAAGGTATGCCTAAGTTAGGCAAGCCTTACTGGCGCGGCAGCGGTACGCCTCTCGGCAGATATCTCGATGTCGAGATAACTCTAGTACATCGTTGCGACCTGGTCATGCCCCGACCTGTCCCGTCTCACCGATGGTGACCGGCCCCACTGGCCCTTGCCCGGTTCCGCTGCTGGTCAGCATCGTCTGCCGGTGCGATCGGCGGCCTTCGCTCGGAAGCGGTCAAGGCCGCGTGGCGGGACACTGGTCACGGAATGTCCCCGGCCCCGGCCGTCCGCGCGTCGGGCGATGAGTTTCCGCCCGCCCGGGAGTCCATCCGGGTGCAGACAGCTTCCGCACCCGAAAGGCAGCACCATGAGCAAACTGATCGTCACCGCGTTCGTCACCCTGGACGGCGTCATGCAGGCCCCCGGCGGTCCGGGCGAGGACGTCGACGCAGGCTTCGAACACGGCGGCTGGCAGGTCCCCTACGTCGACGACGACTTCATGGACCTCATGACGGGAGTCTTCGAGCGGACCGCCGACCATCTCCTGCTCGGCCGGAAGACCTACGACATCTTCGCCGCCCACTGGCCCCGCGTCACCGACGAGAACGATCCGATCGCCGTGAAGCTCAATGCCATGCCCAAGTACGTCGCCTCGCGCACCCGGACCAGCCTGGAGTGGCACAACTCCCATCTGCTGAAGGGCGAGGCCGCGGAGGCCGTCGCACAGCTCAAGGAGCAGCTCGACGGCGTGATCATGACGCAGGGCAGCGGCGACCTCATCCGCACCCTTCAGCGGCACGACCTCGTCGACGAGTACCGGCTGCTCGTCAATCCCGTGATCATCGGTACCGGCAAGCGGCTCTTCGCCGAGGGCGCCGCCCCTGCCGCCTGGAAGCTCACGGAATCCCGCACCACCAGCGTGGGCGTGCAGTACTGCGCCTACGAACGGGCGGGGAAGCCCGAGTACGGGTCCTTCATGCTGGACGAGCAGGAGGACGAGCAGGAGTAGGCAGGAGTACGAACGCGCGACGTCGACGTGCCCTGCTGATGACGGCAGCGGGCGCGTGATCACGGCAGCGGGCGCGCCGGCAGGACATCGGCGGCCGAGACCGTGGGCGGGCCCCGCACCCCCCTCGGCTCCCCCTCGTCACATCCGGCTCATGGCATCCGTCATTGCTGTGACGGACCTCGACGGGGGAGGAATGAGACCCATGAACGACCACGAGTGGCTGGCGGAGCGGTTCGAGGAGAACCGGAGCCATCTGCGGGCCGTGGCCTACCGCATGCTCGGCTCGGTGAGCGAGGCCGACGACGCCGTCCAGGAGGCATGGCTGCGGCTGAGCCGCTCCGGGGTGAACGGTGTGGAGAACCTGGGCGGCTGGCTGACGACCATCGTCGGGCGGGTGTGCCTGGACCAGCTGCGGAGGCGCAAGGCGCGGCGGGAGGATCCGCTCGACTTCCATGTCCCCGAGCCGGTCGTGGGCCGCCTGGACACCGTCGACCCGGAGCAGGAGGCGCTGCTGGCCGACTCGGTCGGGCTCGCGCTGCTCGTCGTGCTGGAGACCCTCGCTCCCGTCGAGCGGCTGGCCTTCGTGCTGCACGACATGTTCGCGATGCCGTTCGACGAGATCGCGCCCCTCGTCGACCGCACCCCGGCCGCCGCCCGGCAGCTCGCCAGCCGCGCCCGGCGCCGCGTCCAGGGCGCCGCCCCGGCCCCCGATACCGATCTCGCCCGTCAGCGGGAAGTGGTCGACGCCTTCCTCGCCGCCTCGCGCGGTGGCGACTTCGAGGGGCTGCTCGCGGTCCTCGACCCGGACGTCGTGCTGCGTGCCGACGCCGGCGACGCGCCCGAAGGCGTATCGAAGCTGGTCCGCGGGGCGCGCGCGGTGGTCGAGGAGGCGCTCACCTTCTCCCGGTTCGCCGCTTTCGCCCGGCCGGCGCTGGTCAACGGCGCGCCGGGACTCGTCACGGCGCGGGGCGGGCGGCCGTTCTCCGTCATGGGCTTCACCCTCGCGCACGGGAAGATCGTCGAGATCAACATCCTCGCCGACCTCGCACGGCTGAGCCGGCTGGATCTGACGATCCTCGACGACTGACCACGCGCCTCAGGGCAAGGGCGGCCGGGTCCGGTACGGGAGGGGCGCGTGCTCACGCGGCACATGGGGGTGAGGGCACCTGTCCGACGCCCCCGGCCCGCCCCCCTCCCCGCCTCACCGCCCCGGGTGGGCACCCCTCTGCCTCATCGCCCCGTCAGTCCCGTACGCACCACCGTCACGATCTCCTCGTCGGAGAGGCCCAGGTTGCGGGCGTCGGCGATCAGTCGCTGGGCGGTCTCGCCGAGACGGGCGCGGGCGGGGGACGCGGCGCCGGTGACCACCGCACCGCGGCCGCGCCGGAGTTCGATCAGCCCCTCCTCCTTGAGGCGCTGATAGCCGCGCAGCACGGTGTGGACGTTCACGCCGAGCGAGGCGGCGAGCGCCCGGGCGGCCGGCAGCCGCTCCCCGGAGTCCACCGTGCCGTCGGCGATGGCGCCGCGGACCGAGGCCGCGATCTGGTCGCCGAGCGGGACGGACGAGCCCGGGTCCACCCGGAAGAGCACCTCAGCCTCCTTGCCGCGCCCGTGCGCGGTCCGTGTACGTATTGAGCAGCGCGACGGCGGTCGCGGCATCATCGACCGTCACCACGAACTCCTTGCCATTGGTCAGCCGGAGCACGATGCCCTCACCCGAGCGCAGTACGAGGCCGCTGCCGCCGGCCCGGATGCGGTAGCCCCAGCCGCCGAACTCGGCGAAGCAGGCGACCCGGCGGCTGCCGGCCTCCGCGATGCGGTCGAGAGGGACCCGCCGGAAGCGGCAACGATAGGGCAGGAAGGCGGGCGACAGGCTCAGCCCGTGCCGGTCCACGGTGACCCGTACGGAGGCCAGGGGCAGAACCGCGGCACCCCCGAGCAGCAGTCCGGCGCTGCTGAGCCAGCCGGCGAGGATGCCCACGAGGAGCCCGGCGCCGAGCACCACCACACCCAGCACGACCAGCGGGGGCGAGCTGATGGTGCGTGACCAGCCGGCCGTCGCGCCCGCCGGGAGGTCGAGCCGGGGTGTCGCGCCGCGTGCCCGCCGGGGCGGCGGGGGTGCCGCACCGGCGAGCAGCCGTCCCAGCGCACCGGCGAGCAGCGTCACACCGAGGGACACCGCGGTCTGCCACTGCGGTTGCCGGACGGCCGAGGCGTCGGTGACATCGACGTTGGCGAGCAGCATCAGGCACATGACGTAACCGAGCCCGGCGGCGGTGGCGTAGGACGTGGCGATCAGCCACGGCACCTCGGGGGTGTGCACCCGCAGCTGCACCAACAGGCCGGACCCGACGCCGAGGACGAGGAGCACGGCGAGGCATCCGGCCAGATAGCCGTGCGCCGAGGAGAAGCCGTCGGCACGGCCGCCGTCGAAGTGCGTGGCAAGCGGATCGGGGAGCCGGCCGGCCAACCCCGCATAGAGGGCGCCGAGCGCCATGATCACGACAACGAACGGCAGGATGGCGATCCGGACCCGCAGAGGGCCGGTCGAGGGCCGGGTGGAACGCAACGCACTCTTCATGACCACCTCTCATTTGTTCGCATAGTAGTAGAACAATTCGGCATGTCGCAATGCCGCATCCATCTCATATCTGAGATACGGTCACTCCATGGCAGACGACTACCTCGTACGCATCGGCAGGCTCATCCGTGACGCCCGGCAGCATCGTGGCTGGACACAGACGCAGCTCGCCGAGGCTCTCGGCACCAGCCAGAGTGCGGTCAACCGCATCGAACGCGGGAATCAGAACATCAGCCTTGAGATGATCGCCCGTATCGGCGAAGCACTCGACAGTGAAATCGTCTCGCTCGGTTACGCCGGTCCCATGCATCTGCGGGTGGTCGGCGGCCGCCGGCTGTCCGGCAGCATCGACGTGAAGACGAGCAAGAACGCCTGTGTGGCGCTGCTGTGCGCCACGCTCCTCAACGCGGGCCGCACAACTCTGCGCCGGGTGGCCCGTATTGAGGAGGTCTACCGCATCCTCGAAGTGCTGGGCAGTATCGGCGTGCGGACCCGGTGGATCAACGACGGCAACGACCTGGAGATCGTCCCGCCCGCGGAGCTCGACCTCGACTCGATGGACACCGAGGCGGCCCGCCGCACCCGCAGCGTCATCATGTTCCTCGGTCCGCTGCTGCACCGGATGGACCACTTCAAGCTGCCGTACGCGGGCGGTTGCGATCTCGGCACCCGGACCGTGACCCCGCACATGACGGCGCTGCGCCACTTCGGCCTGGAGATCACCGCCACCGACGGCACCTACATCGCCGAGGTGGACCGCAGCGTCGCCCCCAAGCGCGCGATCGTGCTGACCGAACGCGGCGACACCGTCACGGAGAACGCACTGCTGGCCGCCGCCCGGCACGACGGCGTCACCGTCATCCGCAACGCCTCGTCCAACTACATGGTCCAGGACCTCTGCTTCTTCCTGGAGGAGCTGGGCGTCCGGGTCGACGGCATCGGCACCACCACGCTCACCGTCCACGGCGCCGCGCACATCGAACGCGATGTGGACTTCGCACCGTCCGAGGACCCGGTCGAGGCAATGAGCCTGCTGGCGGCGGCAGTTGTCACCGAGTCCGAGCTGACGATCCGCCGGGTCCCGGTCGAGTTCCTGGAGATCGAACTGGCCGTCCTGGAGGAGATGGGCCTGGACCACGAGCGCAGCGCGGAGTACGCGGCCGACAACGGCCGTACCCGGCTGATCGATCTGACCGTCCGCCCCTCCAAGCTCCAGGCGCCACTGGACAAGATCCACCCGATGCCCTTCCCGGGCCTCAACATCGACAACGTCCCCTTCTTCGCGGCCATCGCGGCCAGCGCCCAGGGGCAGACCCTCATCCACGACTGGGTCTACGACAACCGCGCCATCTACCTCACGGACCTCAACCGCCTCGGCGCCCAGGTCAAGCTGCTCGACCCGCACCGCGTCCTGGTCGACGGCCCGACCCGCTGGCGCTCCTCGGAAATGATGTGCCCCCCGGCCCTGCGCCCGGCCGTCGTCGTCCTCCTGGCCATGATGGCCGCCGAGGGCACCTCCGTCCTGCGCAACGTCTATGTCATCAACCGGGGTTACGAGGACCTGGCGGAGCGCCTCAACTCGCTCGGGGCGCAGATCGAGATCTTCCGGGACATTTGATGAGCGAATGCCGCCGCACCCTTTCTGACCTGCGTGAATACGGGCCAGGAGGGGGTGCGGCGGCATGTCTGGGACTTCTCTGGGACTTTGCGCCAGGACCGAGCGTCTGCCGGTCGGCTTGCGGCTACGCGAAGACCGCGTCGATGGCGGCGGCACCGCGTGCACCGGCGCGGGGCAGGAAGTGCGCGTACTTCCGGAGCGTGAAGCCGGGGTCAGAGTGGCCGAGCCACCTGGCCAGGGAGACGACCGACTCGCCGGCCTCCAACTGCTCGGAGGCGTAAAAGTGACGCAGAGCATGATAGCCGTGCTCCCGGGAGGGCTCCCAGGCTCGGGATCCGTCCGGTGCGCTCTCCTCCAGCGCGGCGATCACGCCGGCCTCGGCCAGAGCGGGCTTCCACACGTAGGAGTTGAAGTAGTTCCGATTGATCGCCTTGTGCTCGCGGCCCGTTACCAGGAGGTTGTACGTCCTGGGCCGACGGTGCTTGGCTTCTACCGGGGTCTGCGGCGGGCGCGGATCGTCCCACGGCATGGTGACCGGCACGGGTGCGAGGAACTCCACATGCTGCCACAGTGCCTTGGCCACGCTTGAGGGCAGTGGTACGTCGCGTACCTTGCGCCCCTTGGGAAGCGCGAAGCAGAGCTTCGTCCGCACCATCTTGACCTGGCGCCGGACATGGACGATCTCCGCGTCGAAGTCGATGTCCTCCATCGACAGGCCGAACGCCTCTCCCTGTCGCAGGCCGAGTCCAGCACCAATCTCGACGAGCACGCGGTAGCGGTCCGGGATAGCTGCGCGTACGGCCAGCACGCGCGCGGGCAGCCATGCCTCGACCCGGCCCGGTGCAGCCGCCGGAGGGCGAACTGTGCTCGCACGGCACGGGTTGCGTGCGAGGCGTCGATCTTCGACGGCAGCCTGGAGAACACCAGACAGTGTGGCCCAGACGAGACGGATGGAGGTGGGGCCCAGGTCCTTCTCGAGTCGCTTCTTCCAACTCCGCAGCGCTTCCGTACCGACGCTGTTGAGCGGCAGGGCACCGAGGTGCGGGACGATGTGCCGGCGGACCCGTTGCTCAATGCGTTCGAGGGTGGACGGGTCGCCACCCTGGGTGGGCCACCAGTGGGTCGCGATGTAGTCCTTGAGGGAGATGGCTCCATCGCGTGGATCGACGAACTCGCCCCGACGTGCGTCGGTCTGAGCCTGGGCGAGCCAGGTCTTGGCGTCCTGGAGTACATCGAAGGAACGGTCCTTGACGCCGGGGATGCCCTTGACGCGGTAGCGGGTGCACTTGCCGTACATGGTCGTGCGTTCACGCTTGCCGGTCGTAGGGTTGGGGCGCTTCTTGAGCCACCGGTCTTCTATGTAGCCGGTCAGGTGGAACTCCTTGATGTAGAGGATGGAGCGCGTTCTACGGCGCTTGGAGCGTCAAGCGCTGGTGAGGCGGGTGGACGGTTCCTGACGAGGAGCGTTCAGCGGGTTGAGAGCCGCGTTTGAGCGCGAGTCGGCCTGCTCCTGCTCGCGGACCCAGGCATCGAGGGCTTCGAGTCGATACATGACGCGGCCTCGTGGACCCATGCGGAAGCTCGGAGGTCCCTGTCGACGGTGGCGCCAGACGTAGAGGGTGTGGGGTGAGAGGCCGAGGTACTCGGCGGCGTCCTTCACGGTCAGGAAGGCCGTATGTACGGCGTCCAGGGAAGCTGTGGGGGCACGCAAAGATCGGGCAGGCATAGGAGGTTCTCTGTGAGGTACGGGAGGGGGCAGACCTTGAAGGGCCGTTCGTCATGCGCGGCACTCGCAATCGGGGGCCATTTCTCCAGATGATTGCGGAGGATACGCAGAATGGCGTGCGGAGTTTCACCCAGCGGGGCACCATGCCCTTTTAGCGCCAGTCATAGAAAGTCGACCGGGAGACCTGAAGCTTGGCGCAGAGTTCGCCCACGGTCATTTTGTCGCGCGCGCAGCTGGAGCTATTCATCAGCGCCCCGCCTCCTCGTTGTCGAGGGGGTTTCGGGCAGGGCTTATGAGGGTCGGGGCAAAGGGTTTCCTCGCACAGAAAGAGCGGATTATTGAAAGACGGCACGCCGAGGTGCCGGGATATTCAATGATGCGGAGCATCGCCGGTTTGGCCAACCGGCGATCGTCGGCTATGTTTCCGCCCGCTCCGCATGGCCCCGGTCTCTCGAAGATCTGGCGAGGAGGGTGTACGGGGAGGCTCCGAGCGCGGTGGCGATGGCGACGAAGTCGTCGATGTCGCAGCGCCGGACCGTGCGTTCGATGCGGGAGAGCGCGGTGGCGGTCATGGGCCGGCCGAGGGCGGTTACACGGGCGGCGAGCTGACGCTGGGAGTAGCCGCGGGCGGTACGGGCGCGCACGATGGCTTGGGCGGCGGCCTTTCCTGCGGGGCCGATTTCAAGGGAACGCGGTGGCATGGATGTGTTGTAGCTTGCGTTCCCTGGCGACGGGAACCCTTTTCCGTCTGCTGTGAGCGATGCGCCGACCGTCGGAGATTTCGAAGGGCCGATTTCGGCAACCGGGGATCCGGGTCTACTGTTTCCGACCGGCCCGGAAGTAGTACAGAGTTTGAGAACCAACTCTGGACTTTTGCGCCCCTGGTGTGGCTGTCTTGTCCATGCCCCCGGCACCGCCGAATTCCCTGCCCCCGATTTGCGACGAAGGTGGTCGATCGACATCGCCCGTATCCGCACCATCAAGCCCGAGGCGTTCCACTCGGAGTCCCTCGCGGCGGTCTCCCTGTCCGCCGAGCGGACGTTCTTCGGCTTGCTCACCCAGGCAGACGACCACGGCCGGTTCCGCGACCAGCCCGCCGTCATCGCCGGCCTGCTGTGGTCCCTGCGCCCCGGACACGGCCCGATGGGTGTCGAGGACGACCTCGCCCAGCTCGACGCCGCCGAGCTGATCTGCCGTTACCAAGGCGGCAACGGCAAGCGGTACCTGCACGTCGTCACCTTCGCCCAGCACCAGAAGGTCAACCGCCCCAGCGGGGTACGCCACCCTGCCTGCCCCCACCACGATCAGGGTGTTCCGCGTGAGCCCTCACCGCCGACGCACGCACCCCTCACTGAGCCCTCCGCACCGGCTCCCGGAGGAGTCACGCAGGACGCGGTGAGCGACGAATCCGCAGGTCAGGACCGATTCAGTGAGCCCTCATCGCCGACGCAGGGAGACCTCACGGAGCCCTCGACGAGTGCTCACGGTCCGGATCTAGGACCTAGGAACAAGGATCTAGGATCTACTCCGTTGGGGGGCGCGAACGCCCCCGCACCCCAGACCGTCTCGGCGAAGGACCTCATAGGCGAGTACGCCGCCGCCTGCAGCCACCGACCGCCTGCGGGCGTGCTCGGACACCTCAGCAGCGAAGTCAAAAAGCTCCTCGCCGAGGGCATAGACCCGGCACACATACGTGCGGGTCTTGACCGTCACCGCGCCAAGGGTCTGCACCCCAGCACCTTGCCCAGCCTCGTCCACGAGGCCATGAACGCCGCCCCGACCGCATCCGGCACCGCCCACCGGTCGTGGACGAATCCGACCGACGTCGCCGCCGCCTACGGGGGTGACCTGTGACCACCACCCTCACCCACGCCCCGGACCGCATCGGCCCGCTCGCCGAGCGGCTCGGCGCCATCCTCACCGCACGCGGCATCGACCCCGAGGCAGCAAGCACGCAGGAGCCGTCGAGCGAGCCGGTCACGGCCCTGGAGCTGGCCGATGCCCGCATCCCCGCCCGATACCGCCACGCCCTGGGCGACCACCGGCAGGTCACCGCCTGGACCAAGGCAATCGCCGCCGCCGGGCGCCCCGGCCCCAGCGGCGCACCGGGCATCGCCGAAGGCCCGTCCCTGCTGATCGTCGGCCCCACCGGTACCGGCAAGACCCACCAGGCATACGGCGCCGTCCGCACCCTGCTCTCCGCAGGAGTCCGGCTGCGCTGGGAGGCTGTCACCGCCGCCGACCTGTACGCCCGCCTGCGCCCCCGCTCCGGCCACGACGCCGAACGCGACCTGCAGACCCTGGCGCGCTGCCCGCTGCTGCTCCTGGACGACCTCGGCGCGGCCAAGAACAGCGAGTGGACCGAGGAGCTCACCTACCGGCTCATCAACCACCGATACGAGCACATGCGCCCCACCCTCATCACCACCAACCTCCCCACCGACGCCCTCCGCACCGCCCTCGGCGACCGCATCGCCTCCCGCCTCGCCGAGATGACCGAACGCGTCATCCTCACCGGTCCCGACCGCAGGCGCCGGTCCCAAAACTGACGGTCCCGGGGACCAGTCCCCACCCCACAAGGGACCGGAAGCCCCAGACGGTTCGGGACCGTGCACCACCGACTCAGGGGACCGAGCGGGGACTGACCAGGGGACCGGTCCCGCGCGCGGTCCCCGCCGAAGACGGTCCCCCTGACACTCCGTCGGGGACCGGTCCCGCCAAGAACCGGGGACCGGTCCCGGTCGAAAGTTGGGACCGGTCCCCAGACGCTTCGGGGACCGGTCCCCATCGGACACAGCAGATTCGGGGACCGGTCCCAGCAAAGACGCAGGTCACCGCTCACGCGGCCCCGGAGCCCGGTCCCCGAAACCAGGAGCCGGAGACACGCACCGGGGACGGGGACCGTCGCGGCACCGCCGCTTCGCGTCCTCGCGGGACGCGGAAACCAACCGCCAGAAGCGCTGGTCCCCAAACGCAATGAGTTGTGGGGACCGGTCCCCGTCCCCACCGCCGCCCAACTCAGAAGGCGACCGCGCCCTTCCCCAATCCGGACGAGCGCGCCGGCGCACAACCACCGTGCACTCATAGCCCGAATCCCCACTCGCCGCACCGCCCCAGAGAGTCCTCATGCACCAGTCGCACCCCGAAGGCCCCACCGACCCCAGCGCGGAAACCACCACCCCGGCCTCAGATGGAGCCAGTAGTACCCCGAGTCCGACTCAAGGCCGGCCTTCGGGGATCTCCGCCCCGGGGGTGGCGGAGACGGCCCAGCGCCAGGGGACGCCGGGCCAGGAGGGCGGGGCCGAGGCCGACCCCGCCCTGGACACGCTCTACGCAGTCCAGCGCGAGATCCTTCGTCCCGCCCGTGCCGCCGCGGCTGCCACCGGCGAGCCCTTCGTGAAGAACGCCCAGCCCACGATCCGTCGCTTCGGCGGCAACAAGCGCACCGTTCGCGTCGGCCCGCTGCGGTTCACCGACGACGAGCACGCCCCTCTTCAAGAGGCTGCCGCAGAGCACGGCTACAAGGGCGAGTCCGGCTTCGCCGCCGATGTCGTCCTGGCCTTCATCGCCGGCCGGTTCACTGCCAACCTGCCCCTGTCCGAGGATCGCCGCCGCACGCACATGTTCCGTGCCCAGGTCCTGCGCCAGCTCAACCGCATCGGCGTCAACATCAACCAGATCGCCCGCGCCCTCAACAGCGACCTCACCCCACCCGACATCCGCGAGCGCCTCGACGAACTCCACCACCTGCTGGAACTGATCGCCGAGGCCCTGCGCCAGCCTGCCGACCCGCGGGAGGACCTTGCCGCATGATCGCCGCCATCAAGGCGCCCGGCGCCAACACCCGTGGCTTGCTTGCCTACCTCTACGGCCGGGGATCCCATGACGAACACTTCGACCCGCACATCGTGGCCGGCTTCGCGATGCTCGGCATGCCCGATCCCGGCCGCGATGAGATGGCCACCCTCAGCGAACTCGCCCGCCACCTCGACGAGCCCGTCCGCCTGCGCAACAGCGAGTTCGGCAAGCCTGTCACCGACCACGTCTGGCACTGCCCCGTCCGTGCCGCACCCGAAGACCGCTATCTCTCTGATGCCGAATGGGGCGAGATCGCCCAGCGCATCGTCGCCGCGGCCGGCATCGCCCCTGCCGGTGACGACCTGGCCTGCCGTTGGATCGCCGTACGTCACGCCGACGACCACATCCACATCCTCGCCACCACCGTCCGCGAAGACGGCCGACGCCCCAAACTCCATGACAGCGGCATCCGCGTCGGGGACGCATGCCGCGAGATCGAGAAGGACTACGGTCTGCGCCGTCTGAAGAAGGGCGACCGCACCGGCACCCGGCGCCCCAGCCAGGCCGAGATGCACAAGGCCCAGCGCATCGGCTGGGAGCAGACCAGCAAGGAGTGGCTCCAGGACCGCATCCGCGCCGCGATCCCCCACGCGAAGAGTGCCGAGGAACTCCTCGCTTACCTCGAAGCGGAGGGCATCCGAGTCAAGGCCAAGCGGGGACCGTCCGGCGACCTCCTCGGCTACGCCGTCGGCCGCCCCGGCGATCTCAACAAGGACGATGAACAGATCTTCCACCCCGGCGGAAAGATCGCTCCTGACCTCTCCCTTCCCAAGATCAAGGCCCGCCTCGAATCCAGCCAGCCGGAAGAGCACCCCACCGCCCGCCGCACCCAGCCCAGCACCCCCTGGCACCGCGCAACTGACGCCCTCGACGTTCTCCACACCGACTTTGCCGACGACGCACGAGCCCAGGCACACATCACCGCACTCGGTGAACTGATCGAAGCCACCGCCCAGACAGCACCCACCGACCTGCGCGCTGAACTCCAAGCCGCCTCGAAGGCGTTCGCACGCGCCCAGCGCTCCCAGATCCGGGCAGAAGACCGAGCCGCCCACACTCTGCGCAACGCGGCCCGCGACATCGCCCACACCGCCACCGGCCCCGACGGCAGCGCCCTCGCCGCCCTGGTCGCAGCGCTCGTCTGGGCCGCAATCGTCGCGGGACGCTGGCACGAGGCCAAGGGCCACGCCCACCAGGCCGACGCCGCCCGCCAAGCCCTCCAGCACCTTCAGAGCGCCGCCGACCACGCCCTCACCCCGGATCTCACAGACCTCGCGCAACGCCAGCCGAAGGAGGAGACCCGCCGCACCCTGGCCAGCGACGTGCGAGCCGCCATCCCCGAGCACGCCGAGCGGATCCTCACCGACACCGGCTGGCCAGCCCTCGCCACCGTCCTCGCCGACGCCGAAGCCCGAGGCCACAAACCCCACCAACTCCTCAAGGAAGCAGCCGCCCAACGCGAACTGGCCACTGCTCGCCAACCCGCCCGCGTCCTGATCACCCGCATCCAGCACACCGGACGCAACCCCATCCCCCACCGCCGCGCCGCAGCAGCCCGCCTCCGCTCCACTACCGCGGCTCCGCACCCGCCCCTCGGGCCTGACTTCGCCCAGCCAGCGGTGGCAACTACGGCACCAGCCGAGCAGCAGGCTCGCCCGCGCCGCTAGCTGCCCAACACGCCGCTGCACGACCGCAGCTCCACTGCGGTCGTGTAACGGAAGGCTGGTCGGCGCTCGGTGAGTCGCCCCCTGCAGGAATCCGGCTGGTAGGGGGCGCAGCCTTGCCCTCGGCCCACTAGCCGGGCGGTGCTGCACCGTGGCTGAAATGCGCTCCCACCAGGGCGATTGTCAGTGCTGTATGCGAGGGTCGCTATCTGTGAGCCGAAGCATGTCAGCGGCTCGCGACGGGTTATGAGTACTCGGCCAAGGGGGAGGCAAAGCATGGCTGGCGACGGCTTTGACATAGACACCGACCAACTCAAGTCCGCCGCTCCTACGTTCCACCGCGAGTCTGTTGCCCTGGAACGGGCGACGGCCAAGCTTCGTCACACGCTCGGCGGGCTGGGGGAGCCGTGGGGCGGTGACGAGCAGGGCAAGAAGTTCGAGCACGCCTACGCCCCGCACCAGGCGCAGATCGCGAAGGCAGCCGCAGCCCTGGTCAAGGGCCTGTCCAGCATCACCAAGGCCATGAACGACATGGCCGCCAACCACGAAGACGCTGACCACTCAGCCAAGTCCGGCTTTGAGGGCGGTAAGTGATGGGCGCTGCCGACAAGGCCAAGGAGATCGTCCAGGACCTCACCGGCATGTGGTGGCCGGAGGGCGATGAGGACGAACTTCGGGAGGCCGCCCGCGCTTGGCGTACGTACGCGGACGATGTCGAGGACTGCACGGCCGCCTGTCATAAGAAGGCCCAGGACGTCATCGACAACAACAAGGGCAAGTCGATCGATGCGTTCGGGGAGTTCTGGCGCAAGTACCACGGCGGTGGCAAGGGCTACCTCGACGATGTGGCCAGCGCCGCCCGCGACATGGCCAAGGCCCTGGACAAGTACGCCGACCAGGTCGCCGAGGCCAAGAAGAAGATCGAGCACGAGCTGGAGATCGCCGGTGCGGTCCTGGTCGTCGGTACGGCCCTGGCCGTCTTCACTGGCGGTATCACCGAGGTCGCGGCAGTCGGCGCCACCGAGGCGATCGTCGCCGCAGCGAGTACTGCGGGCATCGCCGTTTCTGCCACCGTCACCGAGATCGCCGGAACGGTCCTGGCCACCGCCGCCATCGGCGGCATCGAAGCCATCACCGTCGACGTGGTCGTCGCCCAGGGCGGCCGCAACCTTCTGGGGGACCAGAAGGGCATCAACCTGGATGAGATCAAGGAGGCCGGAGCCACTGGGGTCTTGCTGGGGGGCGCCCTGGGCGGTGCGGGCCGCGCAGCGAAGGCTGTAGGCGACGCCGGCGGCTTCAAAAACGCCTTCGGCAAGATGAGGCTGGATGTGGGTGGCCCACGCCTTGCGATGGCCGGCGAGGGGCCGGTCGGTCCTGTTGGCCCGACCGGGCGCCCCTTGATGCGCAACGCAGAGGGGAGCGGCGGCGGAGCCTCCGGGACCCCCAAGGCCAGTGGCTGGGAAGCCTCAAGCGATCTAAAGGGCCCTGGGGCCGGGAAAACACTCAAGCGGCCAAACGACCGGCATACCATTGGTGGCGCAGGTCGAGCAGGGAAGAACATCAAGGAGAGAACACAATCATTCTCCCGGGATATTCTCAGGAGGTCGAGAAGGATATTGCTGGCATCGCAGAAGGGAAGGCTACCTGGCTTCCGGACGGTGAGCGCTATGAAATCAATGGTCGCACGTACGGCGTCCACGAGAACGGGACCGTATACCCTGCCAAGGGCCCAGGGTTTGTGGAAATGGACCGGAACGAGTACGCGGCGCTATCGCAGATCGTAAAGGCTAAGGGGGATCTCTCGGCGGCTCCGCAACTGACACGGAACCCTCGCTTCGTAAACAATCCAGAAGTCGTCGAAAAGGCTCTGGCCATTTACAACGGGACTTACACACCATGACGTACAATCTTTTCCTCGTCGATAGCTGTGACCCGGGTGTCATGGCTGAAGCTCTCGCGGCGGTCTTCCGGGTTCCGGTGAGAGAAGTGGACGTTGCCGACGCTGACGGCGACCAAGACGACCGCAACTGGGAGGCCCTGGTCTCGTGTGAATACTCGCACGTCCCGGGAAATGTGTCGCTGTCCCTGGACATTTACGCTCAGGACTCGGTGGGGCAGCAGCCTCCAGAATCCGAATTCTCCGCAGCATTTGCGGGCCGGCTTGGCACGCCCGTCTTGTACCCTCCTCAGGAGAGCGCCATGAGCGCCCACTGGTTGGTTACCCCAGAAGGGCTGACGACGCGGGCCCGGCTGAGCGAGTCGGACGATGACGAGCTAACGTTCACAGTTACAGCCGTTGAGGCATTCGTGGATCGCTTGCCAGATGTTCCTGTGATGCACCTTCCGGAAGTGGTGCGCGAGCAGAAGATTGCAACACCTCTGGCCGATTCTTTTGCGGAATCCCTCCAGTTGTTGAAGGGAGACGGCAACGAGGCGGATGGTTCGACCATCACCGCTGACGTTGCCGAGGTGGCGCGGATTGCCAAGTCATACCTGGGGGCGTGGGAAAAGCTATCTCGACGCGCAGAGAGCAGCTGGGAGCCATCTGGTTGGTACCCCGTGGAGTTCTACCAGGAAGTGCTCGGATACCGCGATGACATCGAGGGGCATCTGCGCCGACTCCCGGGGAACGTGGCCACGCTGTACAAGCGCTACCTCGACAAGGTCGACAGCCTCTATCAGGAGCTGACAGTCGACGACGAAGAACACGTTGTCGTTGATGGCTGGGATGAGCCGACTGATGGTTCGGCGCAGAAGGCATGGTGGTGGTACCGCCGCCCCGAGCCCATGCCCTGGTCCAGGGGATGAAGCCGAGCGCTTCCGCGGATCCGACCAGGTAGGGGTAGGACCGAACGCAGTGCTGATGCATCGGCCATGACCGCATGCCTCGGTCATGGCTGGTGGGCGTTCTGTGCTTGGTCGCTGTGTGGCGGGAGTCAGCAGTTGGCCGCCGCGAATCCATCTGACTCCCGCCATTCGTGATCGAGGACTGAGTACGTGATCGAGTCCCTCCACGCTCCTCGTACGAACACGTGCTCCCGAATGCGGCCTTCCTCCGTCATGCCGGCGCGGAGCAGGGTCTTGGCAGAGGCGGCGTTCAGCGGTGCGCGAGCGGCCCAGATGCGGTGCAGGCCAAGGTGGTTGAAGCCGAGGGCGCACATCAGGTGAACGGTTTCGGTGCCCAGACCCGCGCCCCATGTATGGGGGCGCAGGGCAAAGCCGATAGTGGCGGCCTTCTGGGCGTGCGGGTCGAGCGCCAGGCGGGCGAAGCCCACCAGATCCCTTTGCTCCTGGCGGATCACGCCGAGGGCGTATTCGGTGCGGGGCTGCTCCCCGGAAGAGGCGATGGAGCGGGCGACGATCTCCCCGACCTGTTCACGAGTTCGGGGTTCAAAGCTTAGGTGGCGGGTGGCCTCGGCGTCGCCGTAGATGGCGTGTACGGCGTCCACGTCGTCGCTGGTGAGTTCGCGCAACTGGAGCCGGGGGCCTGCGATGTCGACCGGGTGCATGGTTGGGACCCTACTCGCGGGCGGTGTTACCTGGGCAGGGCGGCGACGGGGGCCGCGGTGAACGCCTCGATTTCCTCCCGTGCCACGCGGGCCTCGGGTGCGGTGAGCCACCGGGGATCACGCAGCGCGGTGTGGACCTGCCGCACCGAGGCAACGATGCCGTTGATGCGCTGATCGGCGGACAGGTCGAGAACGGGCCGCATGGCCTCATCGACACCGTCGAGGCTTCCGGCGTGGATGCGGGCGAGGGCAAGGTCGGTGTGGGCGCCGGCCTGGTCGCCGAAAGCCCATTCTTCGGGTTCCGCTTGGCGGTAGGCGGCGACGGCCGCTTCAGCCTGATGCTCCGCCTCGGGGGCGTTCGGCAGCCAGGCGGTGGCGTCAGCGGCGTAGTAGAGCTGGCGTGGTACGGGGAAGGTCATGATGCCGCCGAACTCGTCCAGGTCGTCGGGGGACGCCGCATCGCGGGCCCGTTCAGCTTCTGCGAGGGAACTCCGTACGGCTGCCACATCGCCGAGTGCGGCTCCGGCACGGGCTTGCAAGCAAGACAGCCATACGGCGCTGGTGCCGGTTACGCCTGCCACCTGGGAAATGCCGAGGGAAGCGTATTTAGAGGCTTCCTGGTGTCGGCCGTCCCAGTAGGCGATCAGGGATTGCAGGCCGCGGACCCAGGCGCGCATGGCGTGGTGGTCGGCGTTGTCCGCGCATACGTAGGCGGTGCGGGCCTGTGTCATGGCCGATCGCGGGTCGCCGAGGTCGTGGCTGGCCTTGGCGAGCATGCCGGAGGTGATGGCGGAGAGCAGGTACAACTCGCGGGCCTGGCCGGGGCGGACATGGCCGTGTTCGAGGAAGCGGAAGGAGAGGTCTTGGACTTCGACGAGGTCGCCGAGGAGGGGGGCAAGCGGCAGCTGGGGGTAGGAGGCGGCTAGACGACGTACCTCCTGGTGGAGCTCGTCCAGGGTCTCGGGACCTACGTTGCTGCCTTCTGCCATCGCGCTGAAGCGGAATGCACGGCGAGCTGCCATGGCGACCTGCCTCTCTAACGTGTCCCGGCCGGCGTTGTCGCCTGGAACGGGTCTGCTGGTGAACTCGATGCCGTCGAAGTCGCTGTCGCCTTCTCTGGGTTCGAGCGAAGGGGACGGCGGCCGTGTCGGCATGACGAGCCGAAGCTGGGGAACGGCACTGCCCTCGTCCGCTGGACCGAGCAGGACATCGACGGGATGTCGGAACATCGCCTCCAGTACCCGGCACAAGGCCGGGTAGGGGCGGGTCTTCACCTCGCCCCCGTACCACCGCTCAAACTGCCGCTTCGACACCGTCAGCCCGACAAGCGTCGGATCACGGTCCTGTTCGGCGAGTTCGTTGGCCGTGCGCTCGAAGTGAAGCTTGAAGGTCTCGAATACCTGCCAGTGGCGCCTGGTGATCAATGTCCGCAGAAGAGTGGGCCTTTGAGCCATCAATCCCCCGATGGGTTCCGGTCGGCTCGTCGGTTCGACGGTAGCCCTGCAATGCCGCATACGGGAGTGCGAGCTGCCGTGTGCGAGGAGATGACGGTGGAGACGGCGGCAACGTGACGGTACCCATGTCGTCCACTCCGCCAAGCCCGAATCAGACGTCGGCACTCATGTCGTGGTGAGGCGTGCCGCTTGGACGTCAGGCTCGATGCCCGCCCTGAACGCGAGCGAAGAGGTGGTGTTCCGGCAATGCCAGCAGCAGGAGACAGCGCGATGCGGCGACAGGCAGAGCCCCGTACCGCGATTCGGAGCGCGGAGGCCATTTGGAGCGACAGCGGCCCGCCCCTGCGGCGCGAGCGGACCTTCTCTCCACACGGCTCGTCCGTGAGTGAGGCACGCAAGTTCGCCGTCGAGGCTCTGTCGTCTTGGGGAGTCCGGGACCGCCTCGATGACGTGTGTCTGTGCCTGTCAGAGGTCGCCACCAACGCGCTCGTACATGCAGGCCCGCCCAGCTTCGGATTTCGGGCACGGCTAGCCATCAGCGGATCGGTGGTTCGGCTGGAGGTTCACGATCAGGATGCGGACCGGCCGCATCGGCAGCATCCGCGCCTTGATGACACCTCGGGTCGCGGCCTGCTCCTGGTGGACGAACTGTCCGATGGGTGGGGCGTGGACGAGCAGCACGGCATCGGTAAGACCGTCTGGATCACGTTCAAGATCACTGCTCCCAACCCTCGCACGCCCAAAGGCGAGATCTGACGGGGATGCGACCTGTTCACACCGATCACGAACGCCTTTACAGGAAAGAGGAATCCATGCCCAAAGCCCAAGATCCCTTACCCGGCCGCATCGTCATCCTCGGTGCCGGCCCCTGCGGACTGGCGTGCGCGAGCGAGCTGGACCGGCTCGGCCACCGCAACTGGACCCTGCTGGAGGCGTCGCCCACCGTCGGAGGGCTGGCGTCATCCGTGGTCGATCGTGCCGGCTTCACCTGGGACCTGGGGGGCCACGTGGTCTTCTCCCATTTCGGGGAGTTCGACCGGCTCCTGGGCGAGCTCTTCGCCCCGCATGAACTGCTGCACCACGACCGGTCCTCGTACATCCGGTTCCGCGACCGCTGGGTGCCCTACCCCTTCCAGCAGCACCTCCACTGCTTGCCGCAGGCCGACGCCGAAGCGTGCCTGGTGTCGCTGACGCACGCCTGCCAACAGCGCGGACAGACCCTGCCGACCGACACCGACTTCGCGACGTGGCTACAGGCCCAGTACGGAAGCGGCCTCGTTGAGCGCTTCTTCGCCCCGTACAACACCAAGGTCTGGGCGATCTCACCAGAGAAGATGAGCGCAGGCTGGGTCGCGGAGCGAGTGGCACCGGTCGACCTCGACGAGATCCTGGCAGCCTTCTACGGCGTCAAAGCCCCCGCACCGAAATGGGGGCCGAACTCCACATTCGCTTTCCCCTCCATCGGGGGCACTGGGGAGATCTGGCGACGACTGGGAGCCCGCCTGGGCAACCGAGTCCGCACCCGAGCCCCAGCCACGTCGATCGACCCGAGCGCCTGCCTCGTGCGACTGGAGAGCGGGGAGGCGGTCCCTTACGACCAGGTCGTAGCCACCATGCCACTGGACCGACTCGCCGCCATGACGACGACGAGCCCACCCGACGTACGGGAGGCGGCCCGCCGGCTGAAGCACACCACCGTCGCCATGGTCGGCCTCGGATACCGAGCCCCCACCCTGGACGAACGGTCATGGTTCTACTTCCCAGAGGACGACGTGCCGTTCTACCGCGCCACCAACTTCAGCAAGTACGCGCCTGCCAACGTCCCCGGCGCCGACACCACCGCCTTCAGCTCATGGATGACGGAGATCTCCGTGATGCCCGGGACTCGGGTCAACCAGCGTGCCCTGGTGAAAGCCGCCGATGCTGCGCTGCGGCGACATCGCCTGGTTCCCGGCCTGGCCGAGCTGGCCACAGCCCATGTGGAGATGATCCCGTACGCCTACCCGATCCCCACTCTGGACCGGGACGAGGCGCTGGCGTTGACGGTGCCGTGGCTGGAAGGCCAAGCGATCTACCCTCGCGGCCGGTTCGGTACCTGGCGGTACGAGATCGGCAACATGGACCACGCGGTGAAGATGGGCGTCGATATCGCCCGCCGTCTGGTCACGGGGGCTACCGAGGAGCTTCTCAGCAGCCAGGACGCGGTTCCTGCCGGGAGCCGCTCATGACCACCACCACGACGACGTCCGTCACCTTCGCCGGACACGTCTTCGATGTCGAGGTGGACCAGGACTTCGCCGTCGAACAGCACACTCACCTGCACAGCTTCGCCCCCGAAGCCGCGCCAGCCCCACCCTGTGGTCGGCTGACCAGCATTCGCATCCGCCACAACCGTGAGCTGTTCGCAGACCGGTCCGCCCGCCTCCAGACGGTGCAAAGCCGGTGCGTCGAGCCGTTCCGCGGTGAGCCGTATCTGCGGTCGCGGGTGGGTGACGTGGACTGGTGGCGCCCTCATCCCCGCTCGCACCTGTCCCAGGACCATCTCTATGCGCACGACTCCACCGGACGCCTGCACATCGTTCTCCACCCTGATGCACGCCGCGGAGAGCGCTATCTGCTGCGCATCATCCGGGAAGTCGTGATGCGGTGCGGCGAAGACCGGGGCTGGACCGCTTTCCATGCCGCCGCGGCGTCCATCGACGGAAACGGGGTGCTCGTCGCCGGACCGACCACAGCTGGCAAGACCACCATGCTCGCCGCTCTCGCCTGCCACCGCCGCGCGGACCTGGTGGCCTCCGACCGCGCGATGCTCACTCAGAACGCGGCCGACGTCATCGGTGTCCCGCTGTCCATCCGCATCGCCGGAGGCACACTGTCCGCTCTGACGCCGCGCGAGGCCCTGCCACCGCACCGGGTGCTCCCTCGCACGTTCGGTACGGATCAGAAGGCAAGCTGCACCCCGCGGGATTTCGCCGCCGCCTTCGCGGCCCAGGTCCGCGAGGGCGCTCCACTGCGGCTCGTGCTTCTGCCACGGCTTCGCGACGATGACACCCCGCTCAGCATCCAGGGGCTGCACGGCGAAACCGCCCGTGCCGAGTTGGCCGCCGCGTGCTGCACCCCGGATGACGAGGACTGGCTCCATCCGTGGTTCGCGTGTCAGAGCCGGTCGGTGGAGGCACTGCGCGCTCAGGCCGACCAGGTACTGGACGACCTGGTAGCGAAAGTCCCGGTGTTCAGGGTCACCGCCGGCGTTCGTATTCCCCACTTGCTGGAACGCCTCGCCGACGCCGTGGCCAGGAGGCTCTCGTGACACCGAAACGCATCGCCGTTGTAGGTCCCGTGGCTTCTGGGAAATCCACCATCGCCGCCGAGATTGCCGGACACACGGGACTGCCTCACCTGGACCTCGACAACCTGTTCTGGGGAGCGGGCTGGACGCCCGTTGACGCCGTGATCTTCCAGAAGCGGGCCAGGGACGCGCTCAGCGCAGAGACCTGGATCGCCGATGGCAACTACAGCGGGCCTGTCGGCGAGATGCTGCTGGGCCACGCCCAGCTGGCGATCTGGCTCGACCTCCCCCTGCGCACCTGCCTGCCCAGGCTTCTCAAGCGCTCACTCCGGCGAGCCGCCCGTGGCGAGGAGCTGTTCGCCGGCAACCAGGAGACGTTCCGACATCTGTTCGCCAGGGACTCGATTCTCCTCTGGGGCCCGGCCCATCACCGCCAGCACCGCCGTCGCTGGCGCCACCATCTCGGCCCCAACAAGCCCCATGGGCTGCCCGTGCTGCGCCTCACCAGATCCACGGCGGTTGCACCGGAGCTCCGAGCCATGGGTCTGCTGCCCCCAGCTGCGAGGGCGGTGGCACCGTGCCGCACACGGTGATCGCCTCGGCCGTCCGCGTCCCCTGGCACAGCCACCATGGGGGCTACGACCGGCTCCTTGATTACCTGCCGGAAGCCAAGCGCATCACCGCGCCACGAGGAATCACCGGCCAGAAGATCGCCACCGCCGCCCATCACTGGCTTCGCCGCCGCTGCCCCCTGCCGTTCTACCCGGCCGAACACTTCGCCACGGATGCACGCGTCCTCGCCAGACGCGGGCCCGCCCACATCCTCTACGGCGACGAGCAGTTCTGGTTCTCCCGCCACCGACTGGGCCCCACCGCCGTCACCTATCACCAGCCGCCCGCCCGCCTGGCCGGCTTCATGCCGACCACGAACTGGCGGCGGCTCGCCACACACGCAAGCCAGATCATCGCCCTCGCCCCCGACCAGCTGGCGTTCTTTGCCAACCACCTGTCCGAGGAGCGCGTGCACCTGATCCCGCACGGCATCGACACCGCCGCCTTCACGCCGTCAGGAGTCCCGGAGCCCGGCGGCCGACCATTGCTCCTGACTGTGGGCTGGTGGCTGCGCGATTGGGAGGTCCTGGACACGGTCCACGACCAGCTCCATCGACGGCACGGCAACGACATCGAGCTCGCCGTCGTCACCCGCCAGGCCAACCGGCGCACCTGGCACCCAGCCGTGCGCCTGCTGGAAGGAATCAGCGAACTCACCCTCACCCAGCTCTACCGCCAGGCCGCGGCCGTCTTCCTCCCTCTGACAGACGCAACCGCCAACAACGCACTCCTGGAAGCCCTGGCCTGCGGAACCCCGGTAGTCGCCACCGACACCGGCGGCATCTCGTACTACACGGGTCACGGCCCTGCCGCCTTGCTCACACCACCCGGTGACGCAGCTGGCGCCGCCGAAGCCGTCGAAACCCTCCTCGGCCAACTCGGAACCGCCGCCCACGCTGCACGACGTGCCGCGGCCCGGGAGCGCGCCGAGCTCTTCGCCTGGCCATACATCGCCGATCAAGTTCGCTCTGTCTACCGCCTGCTGGAGGAGGAACGATGATGTTGGTCGAACTGTGGTTCCACTACGCCGTTCCCGTCCTGCTCGCCCTCCTGCTGGCCCGCGGGCTCTGGGCACTCGTCGCAGTCGAACTCTCTGCCCGTTGGCTGCTGGACAACGCACGCCGAGACCCCGTCTCGGCCGACGAGGACGGGCCCTGGCTGGTGGTCCTGCTGCCCATGCTCCGCGAGCAAACCCTTGCCCCCGAGACGATCGCCGCCTTCACGGCCCTCGACTACCCACGAGAACGTGCAGTGGTGGTCGCCATCACCACCGAACGAGAAGAGAACGCCCGCCGTCGCGACCGTGATCGCCTTCCGGCACTGGCGGACACCAGCTGCCTCACCGAGGCCCAACTGCGCGGGACGTTCCCCGGGGACCGCTGCGGCGACGTCGCTGACGAGGTCAACGCTGCTCCCAAAGAGAAGCGCCTCCCCCTTCTCGCCGAGTTGTACGACGCAGAACCCACGACCCGCGAAACCGTCGCCGCCCTGGCCGTAGGCCAGCCAGCCGTGGGGCTGCGTCTGGTGCACCTGCACCAACCTGACACCGGCGGCCGCAAGGCCGGACAGCTGAACCACGCCGTCGACCGCCTCGACGAGATCCTCAGCCCCCTCGGCTGGCACGACGAGAACGACGCGGACAACACCTTTCTCTGCGTCTATGACGCCGACGCCACCCCGGACGTCCGTACGCTGACCGCCTTCGCCGATATAGCTACTCGCCGCAGAGCCCTCACCGGCCGGCCGCCGGCCCTGATCCAGCAGCAGCGCCTGCCACTGCTCGGCCGCCGTCCCTTTCCACCCGGCGCCACTGGCCTGTTCCTGGCGGGAGAATGGCTCTACCAGCTCCGCCGCTCACTCGGTATCGAGCTCGCCCGCATCCGCCTGACGCAATGGCTCACTACCACCCAAGTTCCAAGCCCTATAAGGACACTGCTGCGGCCAATGATCTACGGCGTCGGCTGTGGCATGACCGTCCACCTGCCGACCCTACGAACCCTCGGTGGCTTCCCCGAACCGATGGAGGATCTGGGCACCGGCCACCGCCTCTCCCTCCTCGGTGCCGACATCGCACCCGCCACCGTCGCCGTCCTGGACGAGCCCTATACCGAGCCTCGCGGCCTGACCAACCTCCACGCCCTCGCCTTCCTCACGTCAGCCCGGCCGGACCGCCATGCGAAGGGCGTCGCTCACCTGCCGAGCGCCCTCACCCGCATCGGCAAGGCGCTCCTGGTACTCCGGGAATGGGCCGACGAGATCGCCTGGGTCACCGGCGCCCCGCTGATCGCCGCCGTGGTCATCTCCGCATTCTGGGCCGGTCCGCTGTGCTTCGTGCTTGCCCTCACGGGGGTCCTGCTGCATGGTCCCGTCCTGACAGCACGACTCATCAAGCTGGCCCCGGCCCTTCATGCCGCGGTCGTTCCCCCGACCTGCCGCGTCACTGCCGCCCCATGCCCCACACGTGGCCGCCGTGCAGGGTTGATCGCAAACAGCCCCGCCCAACCGTTCATCCGCCTCGCCGGCCCCTGGCGGATGATCTTCCGTCGCATCACCGGACACGCGACGACCTTCGGTAAGACTGAACGCTGAAGCACCATCCAATCCGCAAGAGGAAGTTGGACCAGAACCATGACCGAGCCCTCCACCGCCGAAATTCGCACCTCCGCCAAAGCCGTGGTCCTCCACGACGACCAGGTCCTCCTCATGCGTGCCGTCTGGGAGGACCAGGAGTGCTACTTCCTCCCTGGAGGCGGCCAACATCCTGGAGAGAGTCTCGGCGACGCCGTCGCTCGCGAAGTCGACGAGGAAACCGGCCTGACCGTCACCGTCGAGCGGCTGCTGTGGCTCCGTGAATACATCGGCGCCAACCACGACCACCCCGAAAGCGAAGCCGACACCCACCGCATCGAAGCGATCTTCCTGTGCACCCCCACCAGCGATCCCGGCCAGCTCGGCGGCTATGCCCAGGACGAGGTGCAGACCGGCCTGGAATGGGTACCGCTGGGCAAAGTCCCTGCCCTCAACCTGCTGCCACAGGCCATCCGCCAGCCCATCGCCTCCCTTGCTGAGGCACCCCAACCCCTCGATAGCTACCTCGGCGATGTCGCCTGACAGCACCATGGACGGCATCGACGGTCGCGTCCCACCCGGCGCCCGCGAGATCACCACCGGCCAGGCCAACCGCGTCTGGTCGGTGGAAGGACCGACGCCGTACATCCTCAAGCACTACGGCGACCGGAGCCGTGCTGCCAATGAAGCCGCCGCTCTCCGCCTCCTGGCCAGACATGGTGCCCCGGCTCCACAGCTGCTCGCCGCTTCCAGCGGCAGCAGCGCCCCTCCATGGACCGCACAGACCGCACTTCACACGAAGCCTGTGCACCTCGACCGCTTCCTGGCGGAGCTCGCCGAACCGCTGGCCGCGATCCACCGCATCCCCGGCACGCACTTCGGCCGCCTCGCCGGCGCACGACAACACCACAGTTGGACCGACTACCTCCACGACCGCCTGCGCATATACGCGGCAGCCGCCCCGTCCCTACGCGCCGTGGCCCGGCGCCTCCACCAAGAAGTCGACGCCAGCGACAACGCCATCCAGCCAGTGCTGCTCCATCACGACCTGCAGCCAGGGCACCTCCTTCGCGAACCCACCGGTTCCCGACTGCTCATCGACTGGGAGCTGGCCATCTATGGCGACCACCGGTCCGACCTCGCTCGGCTCGCCGTACGCTGCGACCTCGACGACCCCACACCCGTGCTCGCTCTCGTCAGTCGGCCCGACGCCACCGCCGAAGGCCGACTTCATTTGTACTGGCGTATTCACCTGCTCGCCGACGCCGTGCTGAGCACAGACCGAGCCGTACGGGAACGGGCAGCCGGGAGACTACTCAGGTGTAGGTGAGAATGACACCCGCATGATCAAGAGCGAGGGCTTTCACACCTCCACGGCCTACACCGGACGCGTCGACCTTTGAACGTTATGCTGCCGAATCTTGCGAAACCGCTGTTAGCCGTCGCTTACGGGGGATGGCCCACTTCCAAAGGGTGCCGCTTTTGCCGTTTCCTCTGGTGGACACTTGGCGCTTCGACGGTGAAGCCTGAGGTCCAGTTTGCGCCATAACTGGTCATCGTTCATCGCGAATCAAAGCTGCCGTTCGGTCCGCCCGCAGTGCCACCTATGAGGTTAGGCATCGTATGCGGGGCCCTGCGATCTGGATTCTCTTGAGGGCCCCGTATCGCCTCCCACCTGTGCAGAGGAACCCGAGGGGAATCCTGCTGCGCGTACTTCCGCCAGACCGATCGGCACGTCCACGACCAGCCATTCGGTGACGCCCGGGCGCCGGAGCTGTGAAGCGGATCCAGCCATCCCGCCAGGAGTTCGTTGCGGTGACCACGACCGACCCTCATCCTGAAACGTTCGTCAGCGGCCAAGAAGGAGAATGGTGAACGTTCCGCGACGCCACGCGAGTGATCCTGACGTCATCGGGCAGACAGCAGGGCTGGTCAACTTCCTGCGCGACGTGGTCCACAGTAGCCATCAGAGACAGCGTGACGACCGTGGCCGGGAACGCCTATGGCTTGCCCGGCTGCCCGAGCCCGTCCGCAGGCCGACACCACGCGATGACGGCGTGCTGCTGACTCTCGACCATGTGCCGCAGAGCGCGCCGCCTGACCTTCCCGCCTCGCTTGACGGTTGGGTCGAGCCGACGCGCTGCCTGGACCCAGATGGTGGTGATCCGCCTCTTGCGGAGGCGGGGCCGGGGCGGGAGCTCGTGCGCGTCGCAGACGAGAGGGAGCGGCTGGAGGAGGAAGGCACCCTGCGCCGTGAAGAGGCAGGTGAGGTGCTGCGGACCTACGGCACCTGGCTGGACCGCTGGCGCAGGTGGGCGGAGCGGGAGCGCGCGGAACGACCGCTTCGGGAGCTCTACGACCGGGTCTACGCGTGGCACCAGAAGCTGGCCCAGGAGGATGACCAGACGGAACTTATCCTGGGCGTAGGGCTGTTGACCTGGGCTAGTCCGAACGAGGACACGGTGCACCGTCATCTGTTCACCCAGCGCGTGGAGACGTCGGTGGACCGCCGCACGGCAAAGCTGACGGTGCGGTTGTCGTCGGAGAGCGCCTTGCGTCTCGAAGACCAGGATTTCCTGGACAGTGACGACGGATGGGTACGCGAGCGCGGGGCCGCTCTCTCGGAAGAGATCACTGCTCGCGCGATGGATCCGCTGGGGACCGAGGCGCTGGAGCAACTGGCGCAGTGGCAGGAGCGGGCGACCACACGTCCCATGGGCTTCAGCGCGGGGTGGGAGCCACCCCGCGCTCCTGAGCCGGGGGCGCGTCTCACATACGCGCCCGCCTTGGTCATGCGCCCCCGCAACCTCAACTCTCTGCTGAGGTTCTACGATCAGATCGCGGAAGCGGTGGCCTCGGAGGGCCGTGCGCCGCTCGGCCTGGCCCAAATGGCCATGACGATCGAGTCCGACGACCGATCCACCTGGGACGGAACCCAGCAGGCCCCGCTCTTCGGTGACGATCCTCTCTTTCCGGGCAAGACAAACGCACAGCAGCGCAGTGTGCTGGGGCGCCTGGAGCGGGACACCGGCGTGGTGGTCCAGGGGCCGCCCGGCACGGGCAAGACCCACACGATCGCCAACCTTGTCTCCGCGTTGCTCGCACAGGGCCAGCGGGTGCTCGTCACAAGCGCTCGCGACCAGGCTCTGACCGTCCTGCGGGATAAACTTCCGCCCTCAGTAAGGGACTTGTGTGTCCTGTTGCTCAGTTCGACTCGCCACGACGGCGCGGGCGAACTGGAACGCACCATCAGCGCGCTGACTGACCAGGTGGCCACCAGCGACCGTGACGAACTACGCGCCGAAATCCGCCGCCTCGCCGGCGAACGAGACGAGGTACGAGGACGGATCGAGACGCTCACGGAGCAGGTGATCTCGCTAAGGGAGGCCGAGTACCGGCATCGGAGCGTGGCACCGGGATACGCGGGAACACTCGCCGAGATCGTGGAGCGGGTCCACACCGGCGCCCAGGAGTTCGAGTGGATCAGCCCTCTCCCGGACACCGCTGAAGACGTCCCTCCACTGGCCTCCGAGCAGGCCCAGGAACTTCTGCTCCTGCTGCGTGACGGCGCGGGTGAGCCGCGCGCGGGCGGCACGTTGCCTGTCCCTGACGAGCTTCCTTCGCCCAAGCGTGTCGCGGACGTCTTCGCGGCCAGCTGCCTCAGCGACGAGGGGCTGTCGCCAGAGGCCATCGAGGTCCGGAACGTACTCGCCCATCTCGACGCCTCTGTGACCGCCGAACTGGCCTCGCTGCTCGATGCCTGCGAGACGTCCCTTCATCACCTCGGCGTGCCTGCCGACGCCACACGCTGGGATCCGGATGCCTGGATCACCCGGGCCCTGACGGACCGGCTCTCCCGATCCAACTTCGGGCTGTGGCAGCGTGTGTCAGCCATCACCGAGGACATCCGCGAGGTCGTGCGGGACGTGGACGCGCTGGGTCTGCGCCTGGTGACCGTGCCAGAGGACCTGACCGCCCAGAAGGCCAGCCAGCTGGCGACCACCGGCACCGCGCTTCGGGCCCACCTTGCCGCAGGCAAGACCTTGCTCCCCCGGTTTCCGAGCAAGGCTCGGAAGAACGCGCGCGAGTTGCTGGACTCCTGCACCGTCGACGGTCGTGCGCCGCAGACGGCTGAGGACCTGGACGCTGTACTGGCGCACCTCCGGGCCCACTCCGCCCTTGCCGGCGCAGCCACGCGCTGGCAACAGGTCAACGCCGCGGTCCCCCCGGGAGACGTGGAGGTACGGCTGGCGGCACTGAGCGCACGCGCCGAGCGCCTTGAGCACGTACAGGCGTTTGGCTCGGCTCGCGACTGCGTCGACGAGCTTCTCGTACGTCATGGCGTGCGCTTGACGATCGCCTCCCGCCGGACGTGGCAGGATTTCAACGCTGGCGTCGCCGCGCTCCACGGCCGACGTGCCGCCGACGAGGCAGTTGCGCAACTGGCCGCGTGGGATGAACTCCTTCGTACCCCCATCGATGGCGGCCAGCCATCGACAGAGTCCATGGTCCTCGTGCAGGCCCTTCGAGATCAGGACGTGGACTCCTATGCCGAGGCCATAGATGCACTGGCTGCAGCGCACCAGCGGGAGCATCGCACGCGTCGGTGCGCTGAGCTGCTCGGCGCCCTACGCGCCAGCCACCCTCTGCTCGCAGGCCGCCTCATCGACATCGCTGACGATCCCGACTGGGAGGAACGGCTCGGGTCCCTGGAACGGGCGTGGGCATGGGCAAAGGCTTCGCAGTTCCTGGACAAGCAGCGCATGCCTGGTCTGGAGCGCAAACTCGAAGGCGAGCTGAGCGAACACGAGGCCCGGCTGGAGCATGTGACCGGTGAACTTGCTGCTGCCTGGGGTCGGCTGCACTGCTTGGAGCGGATGACGCAGGAACAGCATTCAGCGCTCCAGGCCTACCGGACACACATGGCATCCGTAGGCAAGGGCAAGGGGCGGCATGCGGGGCGCTTCCGAGCCGCGGCGCGCGATGCGATGTCCGTGGCCCAGGGCGCGGTTCCCGCATGGGTCATGCCCATTCCCCAGGTCGCCGAGATGGTGCAGGCGAAGCGGGACGTCTTCGATGTCGTCATCGTCGACGAGGCCAGCCAGGCAGGAATGGACGCGTTGTTCCTCCTGTGGTTGGCTCCGCGCGTGATCGTCGTCGGTGATGACAAGCAGTGCGCGCCCGCTGTCACGGCCCAGGGCCGTCTGCAGGCGATCCAGGACAAGCTGGCCGCCCATCTGCCGGACATGCCCACCCGGCTGCGCCAGCTCTATACGCCGCACACGAACCTCTACCAGTTGCTGTGCAACTTCTTCCCGCAGGTGATCCGCCTCGAAGAGCATTTCCGCTGTGTGCCCGAGATCATCAACTGGTCCTCCAGCACCTTTTACGACAACAAGCTCCTCCCCCTGCGCCAGTACGGAGCCGAAAGGCTCGATCCGTTGTGTACGCAGTTCGTCGAAGGCGCCGTGGTTGCGGGCCGCGACAGCCGTGTCCACAACCCCAAGGAGGCCGAGGCGATCGTCGACTGCCTAGCACGCCTGGCCAAGGACCCGGCCTACCAGGACAAGACCATGGGCGTGATCGTGCTCCAGGGCTTCGGACAGACAAAGCTCCTGGAGACCCTCATCGAGCAGCGGCTGCCGGCCACCATGCGTGAGCGCCACCAGATTCGCGTGGGCAACGCGGCCTCGTTCCAGGGTGACGAGCGCCACGTCATGCTGCTGTCCATGGTCGTGACGAACCCGCCGCGCGCGGCGGGCGGGAACAAGAGCGAGCAGCAGGCGTACAACGTCGCCGCCAGCCGGGCCCAGGACCAGATGTGGCTCTTTTACTCGGTCCCGCCGGACCGTCTCAAGCCACACGACCTGCGGCTCAACCTCCTGACGTACATGGAGAACCCGCCCGCTGCGCTGGAGGCCGCCGACGACATCGGACCGGTGCTGCCCGACGTTCGCAGGGCTCCCTTCGACTCGCTTTTCGAACAGCAGGTGTACCTGAAGATCAAGGAACTGGGCTACCACGTGGTCCCGCAGTTCCCGGCTGGCAGCAAGCGCATCGATCTCGTGGTGGTAGGGGCCCGCGGTCGGCTCGCTGTGGAGTGCGACGGTGACGCCTTCCACCACGCCACGCGGGAGCAGATCGAGAGTGATCAACGACGGGACCGTGAACTGAAGCGCGTGGGCTGGAAGTTCTGGCGGGTGCGGGAAAGCGAATTTCGCTTCGACCCCGCTGCGGCACTCGATGGTCTGTGGGAAGAGCTCGACCGTGCGGGGATCCGGCCTGCGAACTACACGCGGTCCGCGACAGCCACCCAGTCGGTCGGTTCGAACGCCGAGTGGAAGCCACTCCATCTGTCCCCGGACGACGAGCTCAACGACGAAGAGGGCACCGGGGACGAACAGACCGACGACCGGTACGACGAGCAAACCGACAACGACATCACGGAGGACGACGCCGCATGACGCAGGAAACTGTTTTGGGTCCGCTCGACGGCAACACCTTGAAGGAGCTGGCCCGCGTCATTTGCGGCGACGACAACCTCTACTACCGCAGGGGCTTCGAGATTGCACAGTTCCTGGAGAACGCCGGGTGGCGCAATGTGCCCGAGTACGACGGCGAGTACCGCGGCGAGTGGACGCTCCAGCTCATCATGGCTCGTCGTGACAGCCCCACCGAGCTGGAGAAGGTGCTGGTCAGGCTCGCAGATGCGCGAGAGTACCTCGAAGAGCCCGACGTCCTTCCGACCGTCGTCAACGCGGTCAACACCTTCCTCGTCCACGAAGGCTTCCGCCTGGAGAACCCCGGCGGCCGGCCCAGGGTTGTCGTCTGCGACCCGGCTATGGCGCACCCGGGCCAGCAGGCACCGGTCGAACTCAAGGCCACCATGGCCGAGATCATCCGTGAACCACGGATGGCTACGCTGCTCCAGCGCCGCCTTGACGAAGCCCGTACCTGTTACGCCAACGGAGCTCACATCGCGGCCATCATCATGCTGGGCAGTCTCCTCGAAGGCGTCCTGCTCACGGTGATCGAGGAACGCGACGCCTCCCTGCTGCGCAACAAGGACCCCAATTTCATCGGCCTCAAGGCCCTCATCGACATCTGCCACCAGGCGGGCTGGATCGACGTCGACATGGAACGCTTCAGCCAGGCCGTTTGCAAGTACCGCAATTTTGTCCACCCACGGCGTGAGTTCCGCGAGGCACACACTCCCGACCGCGACACGCTCACTGTGTCCTGGTACGTCGTGAACGGCGCCCTCAACGACCTCGCGGCCAGCGCGTAGAGCCAGCACGTACGAGAGCCGCGGCGAGACTGCCGGCCACAGCGCTCAGACCAGGCACATCGGATCAGTAGGGGGTAGGTTGAAGATCACGACAGAAGTGCTGAGAGACCTTGCGGAGCCGTCGAGCGTCGCAGTCCACTCGAACCGGGAGCTGGCCGGCGATGTGAGCGTCGCGGCGGCGGACGACGACAAGCAAAGAGAGGAAAAGGAGCTTGATCGGCTTCGCCGAAAGCCGGGGCTACGGCCCATAGCAGCCAAGGACCTCGACCGGCTCACGCAACTCACACCCTGGGATGTGCTGCACTCCTTTGGACGCGCAATCACCTTGGCCCGGCGTGGAGCGGGACGCGGCCTCGCCGAGCACTGGGGCTGCCTGAAGTACAACCAAGCTCTAGCCGGCAGCTCAAACTCCTTCCTGGCACTCTCCGCCGAGGGCAGGGAGACCGCGGACTACTACAAGGCACTTCAGTCGGGAGAACTCGGCACCGGTTTCGCGCTGGCACTCGCTACACGACTCCTGAGCAGGCGCTATCCCAGTCATTTCGTATCGATCGTGCCGGCTGACACAGCTCTGCGCGCAGGGTGGGCCCTCACCAGCAGGGACTCCGGACCGAAGTCGGGTTACCGATACCGACCGCAGTTCTTCGCCGAGGTATGGAAGCCCGGCGCGCCCTCTCGCGTCTTCCCGATCGCGTGCAAGGGCAACCACAGCGGGCTCTCCGCGTCCCATACTCAGCTTGCGTCGGCCTCCGCCCACGTCGAAGCAGTGCACATCGGGGCGTGGGACGAGACACAGTGCCTGCTGTTCAGCACAGAGCTCCCGCTCGACGGCCCACTGACAGTCCACGCCCTGGAGACGGGCGGGGAAGGAGGTTGGCTGGACGCTCCGGGTCGCGTCCTTGATCACGCGCTGGAGGACGACAACGTCTATCCCGGGATCCAGCCGCCCGCGAAAGGCGACCAGCCCACGGAGCCCGAACCCGGCTATCACGTGAGCCCGGACCGCTACGCGTGGTTCCAACACGCGCTCGCTCGAACAGCCGCAGCCGGACTTACTGCATTCGCCGGAGACACAAGGGCGACCGCTCAGTACCTGACGAAACGACAAGGACAACGGCACTTCACAGGCTTCACACACGCGGCCACGGACAGCGTCCAGGACGCACGACACCGGTTCTTCGGTACCGACTTCGTTGGCACAGACCACGTCTTCCGGCTTAACCGAAAGCGAGTCGAGGCATTCTCCGGAGTCGCGGAGGATCTCTTCCGCCACCTTGAGGAGGGGCGGGTGGAACAGTACCGTCGCGAAATCTACGCGCGCCGGTCCACCTGGCCATGCGATACCTGGGCCCCACGCTGGAACGGTCCCATCTCCATACATCCTGATGGCTCCGTGCTGGCTATGCGCCTACTGCGCAATTAGTCCACGCATGCGTAGGGGCAGGCGGCGCTCGGGCCTTTCATGGGCGCAGCTCGTGGGTCTGAACCCGTATGCGGCACAGACCCACGAGCACTGACACGGGGCCCACGCCTGGAGGCTGCCCTCGCCCACCACCCGAACCCAACCAGAGCTGCCCCTCTAAGCAGCGCTCACGTCATCCATGCTTTGAGCGGACGGCGGAAAAGAGGTGACGAAGGCAGGGATCAGCGTCCGGTCAGGTGGGGTGCTGACCTGCAAGGACAGCACCACCCAGCCTGATCCAGCACGCCTGATTATGGATTCGACCCCACGCCCAAAGCGGGTTGCGGCCACGTATGTCACGCCTGCCAGCAGGGACATTTCTTCGCGCAAGCAATCCGCATCCCTTCGGAAGCAGTGTGCGGGGGGGGCAGAGATCCGGCGCCTGCGGTTCCCATCTCAAGCCGCAGTCGCCATTCGGCGACAGCCCTCCTCAGCTCCCTGGGAGAAATCTGGGAGAAGGCCTTCTCCCAGAGCCCCTGCGACACCACGCTATGCCAACCCACGCCAACCCTCTGGCCTGGGCAGATACCAGAACATGCTAGTAAGGATCTTGCCCGTACCTAATTCGGACGAAGAGGTCGTGGATTCGAATCCCGCCACCCCGACTGAAGGAACACAGGTCAGAGGCGCCTACGGTACCGACGTAGCGGGGGCCTGGTGAGGGGACTCAACCTTCCGCCTTGGTCAGAGTGAGGCGCTGAACAGGAGAGGTCCCGGACGGTTTGTCCGGGCTCGATGAACTGCACCCCGAGGCCAGTCATGCTCGGCCTCGGCGCCCGCCGCCGGGGTTCGCCACGGGCCGCAGAGGTGATCCCACCGGCCCCCACCCAACTCAACCCGCTGGGTCACTTGCGGCTCTGGCCTCGCATGACGTCGATAAGGTCACTGGCCAGCAGGCGGGCTCCGTACAGCAGACCGGCCATCACCAGGGTGACGATGCCGATAAGCGGCCCGATCGCCGAGTCCGGCACGTTCAACAGGTGCGCCCCCACCGCTGTACCCACCACAGCGCAGTTCCCCCACCTCTATGACAGCGCCCGGCACTGACACGGGCCCGACGTCGCGATCACCCGTCCGAAAATCGCTGGCTGCTGCCACCGGGTGTGCATAGTCGCCGAGTTGGCCGCCCTGGATTGTCAGTGCCGGTCGCTACCGTCGAGTGTTGAGCCGAGGAACACCCGGCCCCGTCTGGGAGTATTCCCCCCTTCACCGCCGAGGACCGCCCGTGCCCTACGTACGCCCGCACTACCGCCGTGACGGCACCTACGTCAAAGGCCACAACCGCCGCACCCGCCCCCGCACCGCCCAGCCCTATACGGCATCCCGACGTACCACCCCGCGTCCCGCTCCCGTGTCACGGCCTCGACCAGTCCCCACCAGCCCGACGACCCATGTCCGTGCCTACTACCGCTCGGACGGCACCCGCGTACGCGAGCATCACCGGTCCCTCAGCCCTCGCCCCCTCGTGGCAGCAGGCACCGGAGGAGGCGGTCTCCTGCTGCTCCTGTTACTACTGGCCCTGGCCGGCGGGCCGGGAACAGGCAGCAAGGCACCGGTCGGCACGACGCCATCCCACTCGGCATCGGTCTCAACAACGCACCACCCATAGGCGGCGGCCCACACGGCAGCAGGCCCCGCCAGATTTCACGGGGCCTGCTGCCAACCGCGATCGGTCACAATGATTGCCCGAACCCAACCACGAACGCATGAGGAGGTTCCCCGCGCAGGCGGGGTGGTCCGCGGTCGATGCGCCACTCCTCTTTGAGGTACCCGTTCTCCCCACTGCAGGCGGGAGTCGTTCGAGGAGCAAGCGCTGCCATTCGTTCACAGGAGACCACCGATGCGCGGCTCCCAGCCGACACCGCACCTCCTCGCTCTGCATAGAGCCGCAAGAGAGGCGATCACAGGTGGGAGTCCCCTGGGGCTTTTTCTGGGACTTCCGGCTGCATCGACAGGCACGAGCGTGAAACAGCCGAAAGGCCATCAGCGCAGGTCAGCACCCCACAGCCACCAATCGCGGCAGGTCACGGCGCCCCTGGTCCCTTCCGGGTATCTGATTCAGCAACAGATCAGGACACCTTTCCTTCCTCCTAGGCCGTCATCGGTGCCTCCGCCCTCACGGAAGACGCTGTCGACGGCCCGCCTAGCGCGCCTGACTGTTCGGCATGAGGTGGGTGTAGGTCCGCAAGGTGGAGCCCGGATCGTTGTGGCCGAGGTACTCCGACAGGGCCTTGACGTTCTCCCTCACGTCCAGCAGTACGGAAGCGTAGAAGTGCCCCAGCGCGTGCATCCCGTGCTCGCGCGACTCCGCGAACCGCTGACCCGGCTTGCGTGCCGGGATGGCTTCTGCGGCGACCAACGCCGGTTTCCACACACGCATGTTGAAAAAGTTGCGGTTCACCAGCTTCCGCTCCCGCGAGTAGAAGAGCAGCGACGCCGTGACCGGCGGCCCGTCCAGCGCCTTCCACGGCAACGTGACAGTGAGCGGCGATCGCCTGCGTCCTACAGGACCCGTCCCCATGCCCGGATATGAGCGGTGGAAAGGTACTCATGCACGGCGACTCGATGTGCGCCAACGTCGCCGGGCGAAACCACTCTCTGCCTGTTGACCGCCCCCGACACATCCCCTTGCTGTGCGGCACCGCATCTGAGATCCTGCAAGGCTTCGAACTCTGCTGGGGGTGGAACACGTGATGTCGCAGGAAGAAACCGTTTGGCATCTGGGGTACGTCATCATCGGTGAGAACAATAAAATTCACGAGTTGGATTTCGGAAAGGAAGTCACAGAAAGCGAGGCGGAACGGCATAGGGAGTCGGCATATTCGCTAATGGAGCTATTCACGGAATCCCCGTACACCGCCCTAGAAAAGCGCTATAGCTCCCTAAAAGCGACCTTGGCGGAACTCTCCAACCCCGAGCAAGACTCTTCCAGCACCTATGGGCGCATGGGGGCGATTCAACAGGGCGTAGACGACTTCCTGTCCGCGTTTCGCGCATTCGATGACCGAACCAGTCGGCAGCTAAACAAGAAATTCGGGGCCGCTTCTCCGGAGCTTCAACTCTTCAAACGCGCGTTGTCCCATGAGTTCGACACCTCATTTGCGTATCGCTTCGCATGTAAGTTGCGCAACTACAGCCAACACTGCGGCCGAGTGCCTTTTTCTGGCAATGTGCGAGGTTTCCTAGGGCCCGATGGCAGCAAGAACAGGATCTTCGCCCTCACGCTCGACCCTGCGAAGCTTCTTGGTGAATTCGACGCTTGGGGGGCGAAGGTCAGAGCCGATCTACAGTCCATGACGAATGAATTCTCCGCAGAGGACTTCATAGATCAAGCGATGACTTCTTGCATAGTCGCGCACGTGAAACTGGTAATATCACAAAAGGAAGCCGTAGAAGACGCAGCCAATTACATTCTTAGTTTGGGATCCAATTCGGCAAACCCTAAGAGATGGCCTGCCTTTTTCACACTGAAAAAGGACCAGTGGTCAGCCACAAGCAAGGGTCAAGACATATCATTCCAGTACGTCCGCCTGGACGTGGCGACTCATGCCCTGCAGTCGCTGAGCGGCGGGGCCGCCCTTCTTGCATCTATCGGATACGGAGAAACTGCTACCTAAGACCTGTCCCGTAATGATCTGCGACTGGGTGTGGACGTGGTCGTGGCCAGTCCGGCACCTGCGTGAAGTTCACCCTCTTCTAGGTCGTATGCAACACCCAGGACGGGATTCGAAAACCTTTCCAGTCATCGCAGTGGTCATCGATGGGAACGGCGTATCCATGAGCAAGCTTACATTCCTTGCCACTTTCCTCCCGGGTCGATACGAAATACCCGGTGCGTCGACCGTCTCGGGTTAGGGCGACATCACGTGGAACAACGGCACCGCCAACCAGCTGACCTGGGAGGCCGATAGCAGCCTGTACTCACCAACCGGGCTGGCCAACCACATCTTCACCAGCGTGACCGGCCGCAAAGCCGACAGGATACAGGGCACGGCCTGGTGGGATGTCGACACGAACCACGTTCCGGACATGGTTGATCCCGAAGACTGGGCGGCGCTGGCGGGAGTCAGTCTGGCGCGTCTGGCCAAGCAACTCGGCGGCTCCGGCAAGGACTGGACAACTCTCCACAGTCTGCTGGCTTCCCTGGGCTCCGGGCGGTGGACGACCTATGGAGACGTAGCGACCGCGGTCGGGAGCCACGCTGCCCTGATCGGCACGCACCTGGCCACCTGCAGCCAGTGCCCCAACGCATGGCGAGTCCTGAACGCTCGGGGACAGGTCAGCGCCGGCTTCAAGTGGACCGACCCCACCCGCACGGACTCCCCCGCCGATGTCCTGGCGTCCGAGGGCGTCAGCTTCGACACGGGGGCAGCGGATCCGAACACCCACCTATCCGTGTACGCCCTGAAGACCCTCCTCGACGTCTGATCCCGACCGTCGCCGAAGCGGCCGTCGAACCGCGGCAGTGGCCCTTGGCGGAGC
Organism: Streptomyces sp. MCA2; assembly: GCF_023544705.1. Classification (NCBI taxonomy): domain Bacteria; kingdom Bacillati; phylum Actinomycetota; class Actinomycetes; order Kitasatosporales; family Streptomycetaceae; genus Streptomyces; species Streptomyces sp. MCA2. Next base: position 106,090 of record NZ_JAMJFM010000003.1, on the reverse strand, counting down.
CGACCCCGTGGGAGCCCTCTGGGACTTCTCTGGGACTTCCGGCCGCATCAACGGGCATTACTGTGAAACAGCCGAAAGGCCATCACCGCAGGTCAGCGCCCCACAGCCACCCTTCGCAGCAGGTTACAGGGCCGCCCGGTCTCTTCCGGGATATCTGAGGGGCGCCGTGGAGGAAAACCGCCGCACTCCCTCCTGACTTGCGAAGACGCGGTCGGGAGAGGGTGCGGCGGCGGCCATGGTGCTTCTCTGGGGCGCTTATCCCGTTGAGCGGCCGAAGAATTCCAGTTCGGCGATGGCTACTTGTTTGGCGTCTGTGGTGCCGTAGGCGGAGTGCAGCACCAGGCGTACGGTCAGGGCGTTGCGTACGCGGACGTCGACCTTCTGCGGGCCGCCGTCGTTGAGCCGGTAGCGCAAGAGGTGCCGCTTGCCCGCGGAGTCGGTCACGAGCAGGTCGAACTCGTGCGGGCGGGCCGGGTCGGCGGCCTGGGGGGTGCGTGCGGAGGCACCGGGCGTGATCACCATGTTCAGGAGGTCGGTGGGCTGGCCGAAGCCGGCCTCCAGGTACTGGCCGTCGGAGGCGCCCGAATAGCCCGTTCCCCACCAGGTGTTGGAGTAGCCGTCGAAGGCGAGCTTCGGGCCCTGCTCGGGCCCGGAGTGTGAGGCCTTCCAGGTGGCGGCGGGTACCTGGACGCGCTTGGCGAAGTGGTCCTGGACGGCTCGTGCGGCCGGCGGCCCGCCGATGATGCCCCCGACCACGACAGCGGCGATCACGGCTGCCACCACGGCACGGGCGATCCACCGGGTGCGGTCGCGGTGCAGCCGCGGGCGCTGTCCGGCGTAGGGCCCTTCGGCCTCCGTGCGGGCGGTGTCGGTGAGGGGGGTGGCACAGCTGTAGCAAAAGTGGCGGCGTGGCGCGTTGGGGGTGGCGCAGGTCGGGCAGGGTGTTCCGTCCTCGGGCTCGGGGGCGGCCTGCGGGGTGCGGACCCGGGGCCGGGCCGGATCGGGCCGGCCGGGCAGGACGCTGCCGGGTGCCTCCGGGGGCGCCGTGGGCGAGGCATCCGGCACGGGGACCAGGAGGGCGCGGATGCCGGTTTCGGAGATGTTCCGCTCGCCGGACGGGGGGCGCGTCGGGGCGGCCTGGCCGTGGGGGGAGTGGGCCGGGCTTTGTGGGCTCTGTGGGCTCGGTGGGCTCTGTGGGTGGTCCGGGCTGTTTGGGGTGGGCCGGGGCGGGGGCGCTGTCCCGTCGGAGGAGGGGGAAGAGGGGGAAGAGGAGGAGGTTGTGGGGAGCGGGGTGGTCGGGTGCTCGTTGCTGTCCTGGGGCGGGACGGCGGCCGCGTCGGTGGCGCCCGCGGCAGGAGGGGCAGGGGGGCTTGTTCGAGGCGGGGCCGTTTCGGGGTGTACGGCGTCGTGCCGGTTGCCGGGGCGGTGGGGAGTGCCGTGCGGTCCGCTCGCCGGGGCCTGGCTGCCGGCCGCAGGGTGTGTACGCGCCGTGTCGGGCGCCGACGTGGGCGGCGGGGGCGCGGGCTGTGGCACCGACGGCGAGGGCGTCGCGGGTGGTGAGGAGGTCGATGCCGCCGGCCGGTCCCAGCGCAGGAAAGCGCCGCAGGAGTCGCAGAAGGACTGGCCCGTCTGGGGAGCCGGGGCGCCGCAGTCCGGGCAGGTGGTGATGTCGGTGGCCATGGGTCAGGTTCCTTCGGAGGTGGCTTGAGGCATGGGTCCGGGGGTGGGTCCGGGGGTGGGTCCGGGGGTGGGTCCGGGCGTAGGACCGGGGTGGGCGTCAGGGGGGCGTGGTGTGGTCACCTCGACCGTGAAGGGGAGGTGCGCGGGGCGGGCCGCCGCTACGACGGCGTGCAGACGGTGCGGGTCGGTGGCGGCGGGGTCGTGGACCCGCAAGGTCACCCGTAGGCCGGGGTGTGGGAAGCCGGGGAACGGGCCGAGGGGGCGTGCGGACCAGGTCGCGCCGCCGCTCTCGGTGATCTCCGGGCGGGTGCCGAAGGCCAGATGGACCGCCTCGGACAGGCCGAGACGGGTGCCGCGGACCCGGTGCAGCGAGACGGCCGTGGCCACCGCGCGGCGGCGGGTGGACAGCGCTTCCGTGCCGTCGAGTTCGGTGCCGACCCAGGTCGTCAGCCAGTCGACGAAGTCCTCCGGCGCGAGAGCGGGCGTGAAGTAGCTCTCCAGGCAGTCCAGTACGTGGAAGAGCGGGGCGAGGACGACATCGAGGCCCTCGACGAAGCGCTGGGCGAAGTCGTCGTCGGCGTAGACGGCGGGGAGCGCCGCGCCCAGGGGGTGCGGGGACAGCATCCCCGTGGGTGTGCCCCTCATCGTGCCTCGATCACACGGACGCGGTGGTCGAACGGGAACAGCACGGCGGACGGCGCGAGTTCGATGCGGTCGGTGGCGTCGCCGCGGCGGCCGGTGAGCGGGTCGGCGGGGTGCAGCAGGACCTCGTCGACCAGTTCCACGCCGGGTACGCGCTGGAGGGCGGCGAAGATCTCACCGGAGCGCAGCGGGCGGCCGAACGGCCAGCCCTCCCCGTGCGCGCCGCCGGTCAGCGGGTCGAGGTAGGCGTACAGCGCGTCCAGAGCCTCGGCCCGTACGCGCTCGGCCCGCGCGGCCCGGAAGGAGTGCAGCGTCGCGACGACCGTGACGCCCTGGTAGAAGGGCGGGCCCACCGCGAGGCGGGTGCCCAGGGGGCGGCGCTCGTCCAGGAACCCCGTGATCCGGCCGAGGAGTTCCTTGCCGGGCACCAGCTGCTCGAAGCGGAGGCGGCCGCCGGGGTCGGGGACCGCCTGGGGGACGACCAGGACGCGGACGGCGTTCTCACCGGTCCGGCCCGCCGCGCCGCCCTGGCCCGTTCCGCCGGCACCGGCGGACGCGCCCGGGGCGGGCTCCGCGGGATCGACCGCGAGGCAGGCGATACGGGCCGCCTCGGGGGCCGCCCGCCGCGCCAGCTCCTCGTAGTCGCGGGCGGTCACGGCCCGTTCCTGGGCACGCAGCGCGATCGGCGCCCGCACCTTGGCCTCCTGCACCGTCTCGCCGTCGACCCCGCCGCGCGCCGCCTCCCTGTTCTCCACCCGCGCCACATACGGGATGGAGCTGCGCAGCACCTGGATCGCGCCGCGCGCCACGTTTCCGGACCGCCCGCCGCCGGTGCGGTAGTGCGCGGCCCGTATGGCCGCACCCTTGGGCGGTACGGCCCCGAACTGGCTCACCTCGCCGTTGGGCTGGCGCACCGAGGGGCCGAAGGCGATCTCGCCGGTGGCCGCGTTGAGGGTGAGGTGCCGGTCGTGCGCGCCCGAGGCGGCGAAGTCGGGGACGACCTGCCACTCCTGCCAGCCGTCCCCGTCGGAGATCTCCAGCCTCAGCGGCGGACGGTCCGCGACGACGGGTGCGTGCGCCAGGCGCAGCCGCTGGCCGGGCACGCCCGTGGACTCGCCGAGCGGCTCGTCCCGCACCACGTCGGCGTGCGCGACCCTGGTCGTGCCCCCGATGGTGAACGCGGACGCGGACCGTACCGTCGGCGAAGCGCTGTAGAAGGGCTGGCCGGGTGCGGCCTCGACGACCCGGCAGCGCAGCCAGGCGGAGTCGATCCGGCCGACGCGCGAGACGAGGTGCCCGGCGGGGACGTGCAGCACGACCTCACCGGGCCGGTTGAGGCCGCCGGTGGAGTCCTCCGCCACCTCGCACTCCGTCCACCCGTCGGCGGTCCATGCCTCCCAGCACAGCGGCGGCTGCCGCGGGTCGACGCCGACCCCGTCCACCCGGCTGTCCAGCCGCAGTACGGCCGCGCATCGCGGCACCGCCGCCGACAGCCCGAACAGCAGGGTGTCGCCCGGCTGCGGGGCGGCCGCGAAGACGGCCACATCGCGGCCGCCGAGGACGTCCTGACCGCAGTCCTCGGGCGTGGACCCGGCCTCCTGCCGCAGCACGGCGGCCAGTTCGCAGGGCATGACGGTCAGATCGTCCTCGGTGGCGAAGGACACCGCCTCCTCGGTCTCGGTACGGCCGGTGGCCACCTCCGTCCCGGCCGCCAGCACCACGGCCTCGGGCTGCGGGGCGGAGAGCCAGAAGGTGACGTCGGCGCGGGCCGCGGAGGGCGGGAAGAGGGTGACACCGAGCAGGTCGAGGAAGGCCAGATGGTTCTTCTCCGGCACCCGGTTGAGGCGGTAGACGATCTGGTCGGCCATGTGCGCGACGGCCTCGATGAGGGTCACGCCCGGGTCCGAGACGTTGTGGTCGGTCCACTCGGGGCAGCGCTGCTGGATATAGCGCTTGGCGTCGTCGACGAACTGCTGGAAGCGGCGGTCGTCGAGGTGGGGTGCGGGCAGGGCCATCAGGCTTCGCTTTCGGTGGACGGCGATTCCGTGGACGGGATCACGTAGAAGGGGAAGACGAGGCTGCGCGGGTTGTTGGTGCCGCGCACGCTGTAGCGCACATCGATGAACAGCACGGACGGCTCGTCCGGCGCCGGGCTCACCTCGACGTCCTGGACGTCGATGCGCGGCTCCCAGCGGTCGAGCGAGGACCGCACCTCGTAGCGGATACGGCCGGCCGTCGCCTCGTTGACCGGTGCGAAGACCATGTCGTGGACAGCGCACCCGAATTCGGGCCGCATCGGCCGTTCTCCGGGCGCGGTGGCCAGCACCAGCCGGATCGACTCCTCGATCTCCCGCTCGCGGCGGGCCAGCGCGATACCGCCGCCCGGGTCGGTACGCAGCGGGAAGGTCCAGCCCGCGCCGACGAACTGTTCACTCATGTCCGGTGCCCCCCTTGAGATGCATGTCCCTCACCTTCCTCAGGCCCCTAGAAGGGAATGCCGTTGCGCAGGACGGCCGGTGCGTTCAGCGTGACCGTGGCCGGCGAGTTGATGGCTGCCGCGGCGCCCGCGTTGACGGCCACCGCGCCGACCGCGGAGACGGAGACCGCGCCGACCGAGTTGACGGCCACCGCACCGGCCGACTTGAGGCTGATGGCGCCGGTCGCGTTGATGTCCGCCACGGCGCCCGCCACGACGCCGAACTTCGCGCCCGCCTTGATGTCGACCGCCCCGCCGGCACTCATCGTCAGCGAGCCGCCCGCGATCAGCGACAGGTTGCCGCCCGCCTTGATGCTCACGTTCCGGGTCCCGGTGATGGAGACGGAACCGTCGCTGCGGATGGTGACCTGGGTGCGTGTCTCGTCCATGTGGACGGTGAGCTTGCCGTTGCCGGTCTGTAGCCGGATACCGCTCTTCATCCGGGACTTGGCGTCGACGAGTTCGACGGTGTGGCCGCTGCGCGAGGCGAGGGAGCGCCAGTTGACCCGGCCGCTGGTCGGGTCGACAGCGGGCAGGCCGTCCGTCTGCGGGGTCGGCTTGTCGATACCGTTGTAGAGCCCGGCGAGCACGTACGGATGCTCCAGGGAGCCCCGGTCGAAGGCGCACAGCACCTCGTCGCCGACCTCCGGCAGGATCAGTCCGCCGCCCCGTACGCCGCCCAGCTGCGCGACCCGGCACCAGTCGCTCTCGTAGGTGTCCGACAGCCAGGGGAAGCGCAGCCTGACCCGGCCCAGCTTCAGCGGGTCCTTGGCGTTGCTGACCAGCGCCATGGCCACGCCCGGCATGGGCGGCGCCGCCTCCGCGCCGCCGGACGCGAGCCCGTACAGCGACCGGAACTGCCGTCCCGAGACGGTCAGCCAGGTGGTGAACTGCCGTCCGGACTCGAAGACATGGCGTACACCGGTCGCGGTGTACTTCCCTTCGAAGGGGAAGCCGGCGCCCTTGAGCGCGACCGGCCGGCCCGGTGTCAGCTGCGGATTGCCGGTGACCGCCACCTCCAGCTCCGCGAAGGAGCCCGCCACGTCGTCGGCGAGCGCGCGGGCGGCATGGGTGACCTGGGCCTGGGTGGTGAACGGAGTGTCGGTGGCGGTCAGTTCGGAGGCACCGAAGGGCTTGCTGAGGGCTCCGGGCGCGATATCGGCGACGATGTCCTTGCTCGCCGTGGCCGGGGACTCGGCGGACAGGGCGCGCTTGGCGCGCATGTTCCAGCCGCGCGCGCCCGCCTTGGCCACCTGCCCGGCGGCGGTGACCGCGATCCTGCTGTGCAGCGCGTTGTGGCCGAACTCCAGGACGTACGGGCTCTGCGCGGCCGGTGTGGTGTCCGCGGGCGCGGAGGAGGCGGGGTCGAGCTTGCCGAACCGCAGCTTGCCCTGCGGGTCGAAGGAGAGATGGACGTCGTTCTCCTGGGCCAGGCGCAGCAGGAAGTCCCAGTCGGTGATGTTGGGCTGGGTGGCCAGCTCGTAGACGGTGCGGGTGGCCTCCACCTTGCCGAGGGAGAGCTTGTTGCGGCCGGCGAGGCGGCGCACGATGTCGCTCGCGGTCATATTGGGGTAGCCCGCGACCCGGCGGTTGCGCAGCAGCCGGTGCCCCGGGTCGTAGCCCCGGACGACCAGGGACTTGCCGCCCGCGTCCGCGTCCACTTCGAGAGCGGTGATCTCGCCGGTCAGCATGGGGGTGCCGCGCTGCCCGTCGGTGAAGGGCGACAACACCGCCTTCGCGCCGATCTTCATCTTCGGGAAGGTCTGGAGGATGTCGGAGCCGCGGTCGGCGAAGGTGAGCTGGAAGGCGGAGGGGACGTTGACGCTGGCGTCGACCCAGCCCTCGGTGAGGAGGGCGGCGATCTTGTCGGGCAGCACCGTGCCGCCGATCTCGACGTGCAGGACGCTGGTGTAGGTCTTCTCGCTCATCGGTGGGCCTCGGGGATCGTGGGGTGACCGGAAGGGCTGGGCACTGGAGGGCCGTCGGGCGCCCCGTCGGGCGGGCCTTCGTCGGCGGCGGGCAGCAGCAGTTCGGTGCCCGGCCGCAGCCGCATCGGGTCGTCGATCTCGTTCGCCTCCGCGATCAGCCGCCAGCGGGTCGCGTCCCCGTACTCCCGCCAGGCCAGCGAGGCGAGCGAGTCGCCCGCGACCGTGCGGTGGATACGGCGGGCGGAGAGCGCGCCGGAGGTGGGGTTCTGCCCCTTGGTGGGCATGGCCACCTCGGTGAGGGACAGGGCGCAGGTGGCGCGGATCGGCTCCCCGGTGGGGTTGAACAGGGTGTAGGTGGCGCTGACGCTCGTCACATACGCGACGAACTGCACGGTGTTGAACGCCCCCCAGGAGAAGCGGACCCAAGGCGGCGAAGGGCGCTTGGAGTTGACGCTCTGGGGTGTCACCTCGCAGCAGGAGAGCAGGAGTTCCACCTGCTTCTGCACCTTCCCGGCGTTCGGGGTGCCGGAGGCGTCCAGGAACACCTCCAGCTGGAGCGTGGCGGGCCGGGTGCCGGTGAACTTCGGCGGCGCGCCGCGGGTGTAGGCGACCGCGGCCTGGGTGTGCCACTCCGCCTCCCGGCCGAGCTGCAACTGGGTCGGGTTGAACTGGAACTCCACCTCACCGATGCGTCCGCCGATGGAGCCGCCGAGGTCGGTGGGGGGCTGATGGATCGCGAGCGCGGCCCGTACGAGACTCGCGCCCGCCTTCCCGCCGGTCGGCGCGGCCACCTCAGGCACCTCCCGCGTCGGTGAATCCGTGGTGGGCGATCTCCAGCGTCTCGGTCGCCACACCCGGGCTGGCCGGGTCCAGACTCGGCCCCTGCCATCGCACGGGCAGCACCTCGACCAGCCCCCACTGCGCGACGATCGAGCCGTCCGCGCGCAGGGCGGCGATCTGGGCGGTGGGCCTGCGGATACCGGTGGCGATGGAGGAGATCCAGGCCGCCACGCGGGAGGTGTCGGGGGTGAGGGGGCGGGTGAGACGGATCGTGGAGTACGTGACGCGGGTGGGCAACTGCCAGACGAATCCGTTGTTGCCGCCCTCCTGCCGCTGCTCCACCTCCACCTCGGAGGCCAGCCCGTCACAGCCGTTGAACAGGCCGAGGTCCTGCCCGTCGATGGACAGCTTGAAGAAGACGGTGGATCCGGGGTCCTTGGGCGCGGGCATGGGGTGGCTTTCTTGGGTGGGTGGGTGAGGTGGAGTGCGTGAGGTGGGTGGGCTGGGGTGGCTGTTCCGTGGTGGCGGCGGTCGGCTCGCCTGCTCAGCGGCCTCGGTCCCGCAGTCGGCCGATTCGCTCCCGGTCGCTGCGCAACTCTGCCCGCAGCAACCGCGAGAGCGGCGCCACGAGGCGCCGGGCGAGCTCGTCGAGCTCGGCGGGGGTGGATTGTGCGGCTGGGGCTGGGGCTGGACTTGGGGTTGGTGTTGGGGCTGGGCCTCGGGTGGGGGTTGAGGGGGGTGTGGTGGAGGCGGGGGGCCGGTGTGGGGTGGAAGGTGTGCGCTGGACGGGGGCGGGGGCGGGGATGGGTACGGAGGTGCTTGCCGGGGTGTTCGCCGTGGTGACTGCGGGGAAGCTTGGCGAAGCGCTCGCCGTGGTGCCTCTGGAAACGCTCGCAGCGGCGTTCGCCGTGGTGCTCGTGGACGAGCGCGGTGCGGTTTTCACCGAGGGGCCTGGAAGGAATCCTGGCGAGGTGTTCGCCGACGTGATTGTGGGGGCGCTTGTCGTGGGGTGGGCGGTGCGTTGCACGATGCGTTGCACGGGTCGGGGCGTGCGGGTGGTCGTGACTGGGGGCGGGGAGGTGGGCACGGTCAAGGGCGCGACCGGCGGCGCCGGTGGCGTGGTTGCCTTGGACGGCGTGGATGGCGTGAGGGTGTGCCGTTGTACGGCGGGGGCCGAGGCAGGCGCCTGGGACAGGGCCGCGGCGGGGGTCCTGGCCGGAGTCGAGGCGGACGCCGGAGCCGAGGCAGACGCACGAGCCGAGGCAGGCGCAAGAGCCGAGGCAGGTGCAAGAGCCCGGGCAGACACGGGGGCAGGCAGCACGACCGGGGGCGAGGCAGGGGCCGGAGCCGAAGCCGAGGGCCATGAGGTAGTAGAGGTGGCGGAGGGAGCGGAGGCAGGGGAAGCAGCGGAGGCCCTCTGGACCGTTTGTGTATGAGTGAGTGACCGGGGAGCCAATGGCTGCTGCGCCGGATCCCCTGGCCGCACAGGCGCGCCGGCGTTCCGCGCACGGAGTGGCACAGCGGACGTGGCCCGACGAGCCCCGACCGCCGGCCCCGGTGTTCCGCCGTGTCCGACGTCTTTGCTGCTCCCGTGGGCGGACTCCCGGACGGCCAGCGCCCGAGCCGTCGCGAGAGGGGCACGCCGCACACTCCGCAACAGGCCCGGTTCGGACCGGTCGGCCTCAACCGGCTTGCGCAGCAACGGCTGTGGGCCGGACGCGGCAGACGCGGCACTGATGCTGTTCGTCGCCCCACTCGTCGGTACGGGAGTACGGGACGTTTCGATGCCGGCCGACACCTGCGGCGAAGGCACGTCCGCCGTCACGTGTGCGGGTGGTGCTGTCACGTCTGCGGGTGGTGGTGCGGTGCGTGTAGTGACGCGTTGTACGGCGGCCCGGACGGGGGTGGCCGATGCCGGCCCCTCCGGTGCGGGGGCGGTATCGGAGCGAGCGGACGGAAGGGCGGCGTCGCGCGGCTGCCTGAGCGGCGAAACGCTCGCGCGCTGGACAGGCGTCGGCCCCACCTCGGAGGCCATCGGTCCCACTTCGGAGACGGTCGGGCCCCCCTCGGACGCAGGCGACGGGAGCGCCGCGCCACCCGGCGACGTGGCCGACGGTGCGCTCGCCCGTGGGGCAGCCGACGGCCCCGCCTCGGAGACAGCGGGAGGGAGCACCGCGTCAGGCAGCGGCGTGGTCGACGGTGCGCTTGCACGCTGGACAGGCTTCCGACCCGCCTCGGAGACAGCAGACGGGAGCGGGGGCACCGCGGCCGGCGGCGTGGCCGACGACGCACGCGCGCGGTGGACGGGCGTCGGCGCAGTCGCTCCTCCCGGTGGCTCATTGGGTACGAACGGTGCGCCGATCAGAGGGCGCCGGCGGCCTGTGGGCGGGGTCGGCGGGGTGTTCCCTTCGGCACTGCGCATCCGGCCCGGGGGCACCTCGGCGCTCGCCGACCGCTGCGCCACCGGACGGCCTTCCGACGACGCGGCGCGCATTGGACCACCGACGGAGTGATCGCCCGGGACGGGGGACGCGGGGGATGCGGGGGATACGGGGGCAGGGACGTTCCCCTGAGGTGTCGCCCGCGGCCGTACCTCGCTCCGCGTGGCGGCTTCCGGATCGCCGGGGACGGGCAGCCTGCCCGGCTCGACGGGCTGGCCGGACGACGGCAGCGGAGCCCCAAGTCCCAGTGTCGGCTTGCGTGTTGCCGCTGAACGCTGCACGGAGCGGCCCGTCGGAGGCTGCTCGGCCCCGGACCCGTGCCCGCCCGGCCCGGCGGCGGGGACGGACGTGGACGTGGATGCGGACGTGGACGTGGACGCGGAGGTGGACGTGGACGTGGACACGGAGGTGGACGGGGCGGCCGCCGTGGACGCGGGCGCGGCCGTGGGCACAGATGCTGACGCAGGCCCGGACGCGGCCGCGGGCCCGGGCGCCGCCCCAGACGCAGGCCGAGATGCGGCCGCAGACGCAGACGCAGGCCGAGATGCGGGCGCAGGCGCGGACGCCGACACCGGCCTGGACCCGGCTACAGGCTCGGATGCCGACGGAGGCACAGACGCAGAGGCCGACGCAGATGTAGACGCCGACGCGGACTCGACCACCGGCACAGGCGCAGACGCCGGCGTCGGCGTCGGCGCCTGCTCCGGCGTGCCCCCATCGCCTGGCTTGTTCGGCGACGCGGTTGCCGGATCGGGGTCGCGGCGAGGGCCACTCGCGTCGGGGACGGCCGCGGGAGCACCTCCCGATTCCGGGGCGGCCCGCCGCACCCGGCGCACGGCCGCCCGTCGCTGTACTGGCCGCTGGGGGGTGTCAGGGCGCACGGCGGCGGGGGCCGGAGTCGCCCCCGCCCTCCCTGATCTCGCGGCGGGTGTCCCGGGTCCCGGAGGGGGGACCGGGCCCGGGACAGCTGTGGGCCGAGCATCGGCCAGGGGCGCCGGTTCTGCGGCAACCGGCGCCACCTCCGCGGCGACCGGCGCCGGGGACCCCGGCCCCGACGCGGCGACCTGGGCCCCGCCCACCGCCGTCACCCGACGCACCGGCGGGCCGGCCACCCGTGGCGCCGACATCAGCGCAGGGCGTAGCGGCTCCCGCGACCTTGCCTCCGACACGGACGGCACAGACAAGGCCGATGCACCAGACGAGCCAGTCGATGCAGCCGATGCAGCCGATGCAGCCGATGCAGCCGATGCAGCCGAGCCAGATGAACCAGATGAACCAGACGAGGCAGACGAGGCAGACGAGGCAGACGAGGCAGACGAGGCACGCTGCACGTTCGCAGGCCGTACCGGAACCGGACCGGCCGACGGCCCTTCACCGGCCCTGGGGAACGCACCGCCCCCGCCGGCCCCGCCGAACACTCCGGCCTGGGCCCCGACCTCGGCCCCGTCCTCCTCACCGCTCCGCCCCACGACCGGCAGTCGCAGAACCGGCAGGTCGAGGCGAGAAGGCGTCCCCGCGCCGGTTGCCGGAAGCGGGGTGAGGACTCCGCGCAGCATCCCGCCGGGTGCCGAGGCACGTACGTCATGCCCCAGTTCACCTCCGAAGGACGGATCGCGATGCGCGCTCAGCGACGCGGCGAAGCCGGCCTCCGAGACGGTGCGGGGCGCCCCCAGGACCCTCTGGACGGGAGGCACGGCGGACCAGCCACCGCCCCCGCCACTCCCCAGGCTTCCGCCACTCCCCTGGCTTCCGCCACTACCCCGGCTTCCGTCACTCCCGGCCGCAGCGTCCACCGCCGTCCCGCCCGCAGGCTCGTGCGTACGCTCCGCGCCCCGCGCGCCCCGCGGCCCCCGTAGCCACCTGAACAAGGCCATCCCCGTCACTGCTTCCCTTCGGCCCGCTCGACCAGGGCCGCGCTCTGCGATACGTACGCGCGCCGGTCGGCGTGTTCGAGGTCGAGAATGTCGTCCAGCCCCCAGTGGAAGTGGTAGGCGAGATAGGCGACTTCCTCCTCGATCCGATCAGCCGCGTACGTCACGATTCCCCCAGGCGGCTCCCGGCCAGCTCCACCTCGAAGGACTCCTCGCAGTGCGGGCAGGCCACGGCGGCGCGGGTGTGTCCCTCGGCGTTGATCTGCCGGTAGAAGTCCTGAAGAAAGGCCAGGTCGGAAGCGAACATGTTTTCCACCGTGCCGTCGTGCACGGACCCGAGCGTGCCGAGCCGGGTGATGACCCGGCCGAGCAGCACGACCGACAGGTATGCCGGGTTCTCGCGGACACGCACATCCCGCAGCGGAATCAACTCGTCGCGTGCCGTCGCCAGACGCATCGCGCCATTGCGATGAACGGTTCCGGACTCGTCCACGAATCCGCGCGGCAGCTCGAACTCGAACTCCGTCCGCAGCGGTTCGCGAACAGCCGCCTGAGACGCACCCGCCGTATCAGACATGCTCGCCGCACCCGCCGCATTCGCCATGTTCGCCGTGGGAGCCGCCGGTGTCCCCGGACCTGCGCGCCGCATTATTCGATGACCAGCTCTTCGAAGACGATGGTGACCTGCTCGGTCAGCGCGGCCGCGTCGCCCGCCTTGACCCCGCTGGTCTCCACCTTGCTGCACCAGGCATTGCGCATGTTGTAGCGCTTCACCGGGTTGTTCTGGTAGTCCATCATCATGATCGTGGCGTTCTTACGGGCCGAACCCATATCGCCCGCAATGGACTTGTTGATCCATTCACTGAACGCGCCGCTCTGCGTCATACCACGGGTCACCGTGCATTCGCCGGCCTTCTTCGTGCCGGGCATCTTCTTCACGACGGGCTTTCCGTCCGCCGAGACCTGCTGGTATTCGATGACGTCCTGCTCCATGGTCAGACCGCTGACCTCTTGCAGATATTCGACCATCACCCCGTCGATCTGCAAGCCGAAATTGTGTGAGGTGAGGGCATCACCGGGCTGAAGAGACACGCGAGTTCACTCCTGTTGCGGTAAGAGAATGTCAGTACGGGAGAGGCAAGGGAAAGGCGAGGAAGAGGGGTTGAGGGGGGGGAGGGGGCCCGACTGCGGAAGCCGACGGGCCATCCCCTCTCCTACTCCTCCAGCTCTCCGCCGCCCCCGGAGAACTGCGCCAACCGGAAGACCACGAACTCGGCGGGCTTGACCGGCGCGATGCCGATCTCGCAGACGACCCTGCCCAGGTCGACGGACTCGACGGGGTTGGTCTCCGCGTCGCATTTCACATAGAACGCGTCGTCGGGACGCTGTCCGAACAATGCTCCCGAGCGCCACTCATTGACCAGGAACGCCGAGATGTTGCGCCGGATACGGGCCCACAGCGCCTCGTCGTTCGGCTCGAACACCACCCACTGCGTCCCGATGAGGATCGACTCCTCCAGGTAGTTGAAGTAGCGCCGGACATTCAGGTACCGCCACGCCGGATCGGAAGCCAGGGTCCGCGCGCCCCACACCCGGATTCCGCGTCCGGGGAACGCCCGAATGCAGTTCACGCCGACCGGGTTGAGCAGGTCCTGCTCACCGCGGGTGATCTGCAATTCCAGATCGATCGCCCCACGGACGATTTCGTTGGCCGGCGCCTTGTGGACACCCCGCTCGGAGTCGTTACGGGCCCAGATGCCGGCCATGTGGCCGGACGGCGGCACGATGCGCGACTGGCCGGAAGTCGGGTCGAAGACCTTGATCCACGGGTAGTAGAGGGCGGCGTACCGGGAGTCGTAGCCGGCGACCTCCTGGCGCCACTTACGGATGTCACGGGCGTTCAGCGAGGGCGGCGGGTCGAGGACGGCCATCCGGTCGCCCATCAGCTCGCAGTGCGCGACGAGCCCGAGCTGGACGGCCTTGACCTGCTCCTCGTCGATGAAGCCCTGCTGGTAGGCGGCCATCAGGTCCGGTACGGCGACCATGTTGACCTCGTCGAGCGCCTCCAGGCCGCCGAATCCGGTGCGGTCGGCGGAGTCACCGATGAACTGGCCGGAGTCCAGCCGCTCGACGGCGCCCTGCGCGGCGGGGGCGGCGGGTGCCGGGGCGGGCGGGGCCAGCGTGACGCTCTGGGCCTCCGGCTTCGCCAACTGCCCCGCCGAGACCGCTTCTTCGAGAACAACCGTCTTGGACCGCTGCTTCACCTGTGCGACGACATAGTTCCGGGCGCTCTTCTTCGCGCTGACGTCGAAGCTCTCGACGACCTTGTCGCCGTCCTTGACGACCAGCTTGAACCGGTCGGCGCCGCCCTCACCCTCGGCGTCCTGCACCTCGACGGTGAGCGCGCCGCCGGCGGTGGAACCGGCCGCGATCGCCGCGACCTTGAAGGTGCCCAGCGCCACCGGCTCCCCGGCGGTCAGCGCCCTGGGCGTCGCTTCCGTGGCGGCGGAGGACTGCGGGCCGTCCGTGGCGCCGCCGACGCGCACGACGTACGCCGCCGTCCCGCCGTTGTTGAAGAATCCGTACACGGAATGCGCCAGGTAATACCCGTCCGTGAACTCGCCGAAGGCCGCCACGTACTGGGACCAGTTCGTCACCAGTGTCGGCTCGTTCAGCGGACCGGTGGGCGCCAGACCGACAAATGCCGCAACGGAGGTTCCCACCCCCTCGATGGGCCGGGATCCGCTGGCGACCTCCTCGACGTATACGCCGGGGGACAGGTAATTCGGCATGGTGCTTTTCTCCTAGTAGGCGTGTGGTGGAGGAGGGTCGGGCAAGATCGGTGAGTTCAAAGGGGCGGGGCGCGCGATCAGTTGGAGACGTTGTACGCGATGTTCTCCTCGGTGATCTGCACCGAATTCGGCATCATGGCCTGCGGCCGCAGCAGGTGCTTGAGGAGGTAATTCATCAGAGCCTCGCCGCTCATGCCCCGCAAGCTGTCCGCCAGCTTCGGATTGGTCTGCTCGAAGCGCGCGATCTCCATCACGGCGCGTTCGGTCAGGCCGGGGACGATGTCGTGGCCGTGCAGGACGTTCTGGAAGAGCCGCTCCTTGTACGCAACGGCCTTCCCGCCCCCGTCGTAGTACTTCTGCTCGCTCTCCCCGTCGCCCCGGACCTGTGGTGTGACGATGCTGGCCGCCTCGCGTTCGGCCTCCGGGCGGCCGGCCATGGCCATGATGTCCTCCACCTCGATGCCGCCGACGCCCAGCTCGAACTTGCGGACCGGCTCGGTGTATTTGGCCGGCTCTTTGAGATCGCGCGTCGGAAGACTCGAGTCGGTGTCGGCCCGGTTCTCCTTGGTCGACCAGATCTGGGGGTATTCGCGCTGGGCGAAGTCGGAGAGCATCACCCAGCCACTGCTGAGCAGACCCGACTGCTGGAGGGGGAGGTGTACACACGCGGGGGCGTCGGCGCCGTCGCTGCCCTTGGCGAAGCGGGTGCCACGCACCGCCCCCGGTGATTCGATGAAGAAGAAGACAAATCCGGTATTGGCAAGCCCCGCCTCGTCATAGGACGACGTGTTGTGCTCAAAGCCCGGAGTGTCCAGTTCCAGCTGTGTCTTCGCCCGCAGACCGCCGTCCGTGAGCATGGCGCGAGCGCGTGAGGCCGGCGTGTAGTGATGCAATTCGGCACCCATCAGGGCCTGCCGCAGCTTTTGCCGTACCGGCTCCATCCACGCGGGCTCGCTCTTCTCCTTCGAGAAGAGGTTCTTCTTCTGCCCTCTGTCCCTGTTCTCCGACTGCATGGACCTCAGGTTGCGGCTGGAGAGTTCGGCGAAGTAGCTCTGTCCCGTCCGGCCCAGTGCACTGGTCCGGTGCTCGAAGTCGGGGGCGTCCCACAGGAGCCCCTCGTCGGTCATCAGCTCGTACGGACCGTCCTCGTCGGCGGTGTAGCGCCTCAGCCGGGCCAGCCGCGCGGACTGCCGGTGCATCTCGCCCTCGACGGCACCCTCTATGTGCTTCAGCTGCTCGCGGTCGCTGTGCTTGTGCAGCAATTCGGCGATCTCGCCGAGCAATGCGAGCCGTTGCTGCGGCCGCTGATCGGTCAGCGCGTCGTACGCCTCGATCCGCTGCTGGATGGCCATGTCGGCGCACGGCTCGGCCAGCTGCCCGGCGAGGGACGCCGCCGCCTCCACCCTTTGCACGTATGCACCGTGCCCGGCCACTGGGGATGCGGATTCCGCGGACCCGGCGGCCTTCGACGGCCCCGGCCCGGGCTCCGTGCTGCGCTGCACGGGCGCGGTCCCGCTCATCACCCGCGAGGCATTCGCCTCCGCCTCCCGCTCGAACCGGTCGGAGGGGTCGGAGACCCTGGTTCCGTCGCCCCGGTCCGTCCCCGCCACCGGCCCGGTGCGCTGCTGGATGACATGGGTCAGCTCATGGGCGAGCATATGGCGGCCGGCCGCCGAGGAGCCGTCGTACCGTCCCCGCTGGAAGACGATGTGCGCACCGGACGTGTACGCATGGGCGTTGACCGATTCGGCCGATTCATGGGCCGCGGCATCCGTATGGACGCGCACATCGGAGAAGTCGGCGCCGAGCCGTGACTCCATGTCGGCCCGTACGGAGTCGTCGAGCGCACGGCCGGGCGTGCGCAGTACGCCTTCGACGGGCGAGCGCTGGACGGCGGGCGGGTTGGTGTGACCGCAGCCGGCGCCGTGCCGGTGCTGCTCGTCGGCGGCCAGGGCGGCCGCGAACGCCGCGTTGCCCACGGCCCGTTGGAGCACGGCGGCCGCCTCCGGGGTGAGGTGCCCTGCTTCCCCGGTCACGGCCTGCCTGCGGGCCACCTCGGGAGCGGTCGGGACCGTCGTACGCGCGGCAGGCGCCGTCCCCGCGCGGTCGCGCCCGGATTCCGGCCGCCGGTCATGTGCCCGCATGAATTCCCCCGTCCCGCTCACTGCCAGGACCAGCACTGGTCGGTGCTGGTCGGTGCTGGTCTGTTCTGCATCAGCGCTGATCAGTGCTGGTTACTTGCCGGTTACTTGCTGGTCGCTGCTGTCGTGGTCACTGCTGCCGTTCCTACGCTTTCGATCCTGGCGGACGGGCCGGACCGGCTGTAGAGACGAACGGGCTCCGCCGGGGGCAGCGCGCGCTGCCCGTTCGGTCACGAGGGCCGCAAGGGGACACCACCCGCCGCGTGGCCGGTATTCGGCCGGAGTTCGGCCGGGATTCGGCCGGGCCGCGTCCGGAGGCGGAGGCGCGACGCGGCCGAGGCGATGCCGGGCCGCGGTGGAGGACGGTGGGGGACAAGGCGCCGCACGGCCGGCGAATGCCGGGCAGCGCGCCGGGCGGGAGCGGACCGGTACCTTGCCCAGCTGCTACGGAAGCACCGGCCGGACCGTCGCCGCTCCCCCGCTCCGGCCATCAGTACACCCAGCTCTGCCCCCCGCTCTGCCCTCGCGGACACTGACCCGCGCCTGCCGGACAGGTTGACTGCCCGGGTGAGTATGTGGACTTCACTGGAACCAGCTGCGATCACCGTCGACCCGGGTGCCGTCGCGAGCGTACGGCTACGCATCCGCAATACGGGCGACACCGTCGAGGAGTACCGGCTGCGGCCGGCCGGCGACGCCGCGGGATGGACTCGGGTGGAGCCGGATGTGCTGCGGCTGTATCCCGGGGCCGAGGGCACCGCGCAGGTCACCTTTGCGCCCCCGCGGACATCGGACGCCGTGGCCGGGCCGACGCCCTTCGGCATCCGCGTCGAGCCGGCCGAGCACCCCGAGATCCGCGATGTGGTCGAGGGGCAGGTCACGGTCGGGCCGTTCACGGAACTCCGTTGTGAACTCGTCCCGTTGACGGTGCAGGGCCGATGGCGCGCCAAAGCGGCGGTCGCCGTCGACAACCTCGGCAACCAGCCGCTGACGGTCTCGCTCTCCGGCCGGGAGAACGGGGACGCCCTCACCGTCGAGGCCGAGCCGAGCTCGGTACAGGTCGCCCCGGGACGCGCCGCCTTCGCCCAGCTCCGTATCCGTCCCGGTGCGGTCAGTTGGTTCGGCGGCACCAACAAGCACCCCTTCGCCGTCTCCGCACTGCGCGCCGGCGTGCCGGAGCCGACCGAACTGCGCGGCACCTACCTTCAGCTGTCCGTGCTGCCCCGCTGGGTCATGGTGCTGTGCTCGCTGCTCCTGGTGGCGGCGCTGGCGTTCGCGGCGCTGTGGTTCAAGGCCCAGCCCACGGTGGCCACCAGCGCGAAGGCGAAGCCCGGCCCGGTCGGACGCCCGATCGAGCCCCCCAAGAAGCCGGCGCCCCCGGCACCGTCCGAGAAGCCGCCCGAGCCCGCGGCCCCGGAGCAGTCTGCGGAGCCGGAGGAGGAAGCGCCCGCGGGCGGCGACGAGGGGCAGGACGAGGGCCCGAAGGAACAGACCATCCGTGCCGCCGCCAACGGCGGCTGGTACCTCCAGGTCAACCAGGGCGGCCAGGAGAACGGCACACAGGTGGGCCAGAACCCCAAGTGGACGGCCGACGAGTTCGGCCGCAACCAGTGGTGGATCGTCCATCACTACCCGGAGAACAACACGGTCGCCCTAGAGGCGGCCAGCGCCCCGGGCAGCGTCGTCGACGTGAAGGTCGGCACCAACGAGGTCCAGATCGAGGGCGTGTCCCCGGAGAACCTGGAGTCGGGCAAACTGCCCCCGAACCAGAAGTGGCGGCTGGTCGAGGCGGCCGACGGCCGCAGCCGCATCGTCAACACGGCCAGCAACGAGTGCCTCACCGATATGCAGAACGACAAGGGTGCCATCACCTGGGGGTGCACCGACGGGCCCAATGAGCGGCAGGACTGGAAGTTCTCCGACGGGCCGTGAGCCCCGGGCGGGGCGTGCGACACCGGTCGGTGCCACCGAGGCCGGACGGGCACTCTCCCGTCCGGCCTCGGCGGTACCGGCCCCGGCGTCACCGGCCGCAGTGACACCGGCCTACGGCGGTACCGGCCCCGGCCGCTCCGTCCGTCGACGGCGCCGCCCCGGCCGTACCGCCCCGGCCGTACCGCCCCGGCGGCACCGTCCCCCGACGGCTCCCCTCCGTGGCTCAGTCCCACAAGGGCGACGCGTCCGGCACCAGCCGCCCCATCTTGCGGTACTCGCGCCGCGCTCCGGCCCGTACGTCCTCGGCCGACACCGGCTCGCCACGGCCCGCGGCGAGATATCCGGCGGTCACCGCGGCCGACCGGATCGCCCCGCCGGACAGCTCGAACTCCTTCGCGCAGACCTCCAGTCCGAGGTTGTCCGCACAGGGCGTGGCCGTCAGACAGGAACGCCACAGCGCGATCCGCTGCTCGGCGTCCGGGAACGGGAAGTCGACGACCAGATCCAGCCGCCGGGTGAACGCATCGTCGATATTGGCCCGCAGGTTGGTGGTGAGAACGGCGATCCCGTCGAACGCCTCCAGCCGCTGGAGCAAGTACGCGCTCTCCAGGTTCGCGTAGCGGTCGTGTGAGCTCTTGACCTCCGAGCGCTTGCCGAAGACGGCATCGGCCTCGTCGAAGAGCAACAAGGCGTCCGTGCGGTCCGCCTCGGAGAAGATCCGCTCCAGGTTCTTCTCCGTCTCTCCCACGTACTTGTCCACCACCGCGGACAGCTCCACCACATACAGGTCCAGGCCCAGTTCACCGGCCACGACCTCGGCGGAGAGCGTCTTGCCGGTGCCGGACTCCCCCGCGAACAGCGCCACCACGCCCCTGCCGCGCCCGCCGCCGGTACGCAGCCGCCACTCGCCGAGCACCTTGTCCCGGTGCCGGGCACGCTGCGCCAGTTCGTGCAGCAGAGCCAGCGGTTCGGGCGGCAGGACCAGCCCGTCGAAGCCGACGGCCGGGCGGACGCGCCGGGCGTGCCGGTCCAGCAGCGGGGCGGACTGCTGGCGCGCGCTGCGCTGGACGTGGGCCGCGGTCAGCGGCGTCCCGTCGAACGCGGCGAGGGCGGTGGCCGCGCGGGCCGCCCGGCGGATCTGCCCGGCGCCCAGCCGGTACGGCGCCACGGCCGCGCCGAGATCGACGTCATCGTCCACGGCACCGAGTTCAGCGCGCCATACCTCGGCCGCCGCCGCTCCGCCGTCCGGCGCGTCCAGCGCGAGCAGCCCCGCGTCGGGGGCCCACTCGGGGTCGTACGACTCGCCCCCGCAGAACACCACCGGCACCCCCCGGCCCGCCAGCGCCCGTACGAGCGCTCCGGGCCGCTCCGGCAGTGGCCCCACAACGACCGCCGCCCGCCGCAGCCGCGCCTCACGCACCAGCGCGGCCGTCGGCCCCGCACCATCGCCCTGACTTCCGTCCGGCCGGTACCGCAGCACGGGCAGGCCGGCGCCCCGCAGCACGTCGGTCACCGGCCCGGCGGCAGTACCGGGCCGACGCTCCCGCAGATGCACGGCGAGGGGCCGCTCACCCGCGAGGACGGCCAGCCGCCCGAAGAACGCCCGCGCGTCGCCGGCGCCGTCCGTGAGCTCCCCGTCCCCCTCCCCGGGCGGCAGCAACTCCACGCCGCCACCCCATAGTTCGGGATCGAGACCGTCGTCCCCCAGCAGATGGGCCACCACCCGCTCCGGTACCCGCAGCGCGCGGCCGGGCAGCGGCCGGTCCTGGTCCTCGACGACGAGCAGCCCACCGGACAGCAGCGGCGCGGCGGGATGGAAACGGGCGCGCGCCGAGGGCTCGTACGGGCCGGTACCCGCGAGCTCCAGTGACAGGGCGACGGTGGCGCGGCGGCGCCCCACATCGTCGTTGAGGTAGCCGTAGAGCGGCTCGAAGCCCCGGTCCACATCGGGCGCGAGGGCGGCCAGGAGGATCCCCAGGTCCAAGGCGGAGAGCCCGAACCGCCGCGCGAGCGCCCCGGATCGATCCGCTGCCCCCCACTCCGCCTCGCCCGCACGCGCCTCGTCCTCCTGCGCCTCACCCGTACCGACCGCGGGAGGCTGCGCGGCCAGCCGTCGGGCCGTCTCCGGGGTCACATACAGCCCGCGCAGCGGGTCCGAGGCCGTGGGATCGACGGCGCTGCGCCGCTCGACGAGTCCGGCCACCCGCTCCCGCAGCGCCGCCAACCGCCCGAGCACCGCACCACTCGCGACCTCGGGCACCGCCGCACCATCACTCACCGCCGCGCCCTCACTCACCACGGCACCACCCCTCACCGCCGCACCGTCACCCACCACCGCACCGTCACTCACCGTCGTGCCGCTCACCGCTCCCCCTCACGGGGGTCCGTCCCGTGCGGCGCGGCGTCCGGAGCCGACCGGAGCATGCGGAGACGGGAGTCGTCCGGCGAGCCGTCCATGCCCCGGACGACCACCGCCGCGCCCTCCGTGACCGGGG
Source organism: Streptomyces sp. MCA2 (assembly GCF_023544705.1). Classification (NCBI taxonomy): domain Bacteria; kingdom Bacillati; phylum Actinomycetota; class Actinomycetes; order Kitasatosporales; family Streptomycetaceae; genus Streptomyces; species Streptomyces sp. MCA2. Next base: position 84,912 of record NZ_JAMJFM010000003.1, on the reverse strand, counting down.
GTGCCACCTCGTACGAGGGCGTGACCGGGAAGGGCACGGTGATCACCACGTCCAGGGACGGCTTGAGTTCGCCGCCGAGCGCGGACCAGATGTCGGCGATCGAGCGGGACTCGGGAGGTGGCACCGCGACCGTGAGCGGGATGTTCGCCTCCAGCGCCCGGAGCGCGTCCGTCAGCGCGGACGGCGGCAGGATCTCGTGCGCGAGCAGACAGCCCAGCGCGGCCGACAGCAGCCGGTGCTCGTCCTCCGGGCGACTGGTCCACGCCGTGACCAGGTAGGACAGCCGGAACCAGCGCGGCGGCTGACGTCTGCGCACCACTTTGCCGGTCGCGTCCCGCTCCGCGATCGCCCCGCGCTCGCGGCGGGCCACGTTCTCGCGAATGTCGTAGAGATAGGCGTTGAGCGTCGGGGTATTGCGCCGCGCCGCCCAGTCGCGGTTCGGTGCCTCGAACGCGACATCCCCCGCACCATCGGGCAGCGCCCCTGCCCGCAGTACACGCCGCAATGCCTCATCGACCTCATGGATCATGCCCGCTCCCCCGCCCAGACGAGCGGGGACCCGACGTCCGCTTTCTTTCCTGCTGCCGCATCTGCCTCGGAGCTCATCAGATGTATCCCTCTCGTAGTGCGTAGGCGACGGGGTGCGCGCGGTTGCGCAGGTGCAGCCGCGTCATCAGGGCATGCAATACGTTCTTGACGGCCCGTTCGGAGCAGGCGAGCTTCTCCGATATCTGCCGGGTATCCAGCCCCTCGGCGATGAACCGCGGCACATCGACCTCGCGCGGCGCCCTGCCGATCGTCGGCGCCACCGCGACGGAGGCGGAGGTCACCGCGGACCGCCGGGGCTGCCCCACCTGCGTGAGCGGCCTGCTGATCAGGTCCGGCGGCAGGTGGCCCGCACCGCGCGCCACGCTCCGCACCACCCTCAACAGCCCTCGCGAGGTGGCCTGGTGACGCCAGAGTATGGCCCGTACTCCGTACTCTACGAGAGTCATCGGCTCCGGCTCGCGCAGATCCGGGCGATCAGCACCACCTGCTGGTCGCCACCGCGTACCAGGCGCCGCAGCTCGGCCGCGGCGAGCTCATCGAACCGGTCGACGAGTGTGACGGCTATCCGGGATACATCTGACGCCCGCCTGCTCTCCCTTCGGCCGGGACCTCCCTCAACGGCCGGGGCCGGCCCGTCCGTCGTCCTTGTCCACGTCGAGATGGAGCAGCAGATCTCCGCGGCCGCCGCCCCGCAGGTGCATCGCGCCGTGCCCGACCAGCCGCAGGGTCTGCCCGGAGCGCAGGCCCGCGGGGATACGGACGGACTTCGAGCCGTCGAGCGTGGTCACCGCGACCGTACCGCCGCCGCGCGCGAGCGATCTCGGGATGCGCCGGGTGAGGTGCAGGTCGTCGCCCCGGCGTTCGAGCTCCGGATGCGGGAGTTCGACGACCTCGATGTACAGGTCCCCGGGCGGGCCGCCTCCTGGTCCCACCTCGCCTTCGCCGGCGAGCTGGATGCGAGTGCCGTGGTCGACGCCTCCCGGGACCTTGAGGGTGAGGGTCCGGGTGACGCGCACCCGCCCGTCGCCCGTGCAGGCGTGGCACGGGAACGGTATGCGCACTCCGCTCCCGTGACAGGCACGACAGGGGACGGAGGTGTCACGCCCCGGCTCCGGGCCGGATGTCCCGATGCCGTTGCAACGGCCGCACGGATGGACCGGTGTACCGGCGCCGGCACCTGCTCCCTGGCACCGGTCGCAGACCACCGCGGTATCGACCTGGATGTCCCTGAGCGTGCCCAGCGCCGTCTCGGTCAGCGGGAACTCCACCCTGAGCAAGGCGTCCTGGCCGCGACGGGCGAGCTGTCTGTGCGGCGGAGGGGACGGGACGTCGCCGTCGACGCCGTTGAACGCGTCCTTCAGCCGGGTGAAGAGGCCTGGAGCCGGGGGCGGAGTCTGCTCTCCTTCTGCGGGAGGGGAGGTCCAGGACGTGGTCTCGCTCGCCGCGGCCGACGGGGCCCCGGCCGCGGCGGGCCGGCTCGCGGCGGGCGTGTCCGCGGCTGGCGGATCCGCGGCGGGCCGGCCGGCGGCGGTTCTGGCGAGGGTGACCCGGTACTCCAGGTCGGCCCACATCCGGGGACGCTGCCGCGCGCCGCTGTGGTGCAGATATTCGTAGACGTAGTCGTACAGCTCGGTGACCGTGATCCGGCCGTCGTGATCGGTGTCCGCGTCGCCGCTGCGCAGGCCCTCGATCAGGGCACCGGTGAAGCGGGAGGGCTGCGGCGCCGAGGCCTCCAGATGGTCGCCCTCCCAGGCATATTCGGTACGGTTGGTCGCGGTGAGGATGGCGCGGCCGTGGCCGGCCAGCTCCTCCTTCACCTGCACGTAGTCGTCGCCCTTCGCGCCGGGGAGGAACGCGCCGCTGTAGCAGCAGTCCAGCAGCACGACGATGGTGCGGGCGCGGCAGCGTGCCATCTGATCGTGCAGGAAGGCGGCCGGCACGGCGGTGGAAGCCGGTAAGTCCTTGTCGGTGTCCTGCGTGGCGAAGTACAGATGGCCCTCGTCGTCCTTGATGCCGTGGCACGACAGATGGAGCAGCAGCAGATCCTCGCGCCCGCGGTTGCGGAAGAACTGCTCCAGCGCCCGCTTGACCTCGTACGACTTGGCGTCCACGAGCTGCTGGACCTGGAAGCCTCCGATGCCCGGATCACGGAGGACCGCGGCCAGGCCCTCGCAGTCCTGGCGGGGCGAGCGCAGCGGTTTCAGGGCCGGGCTCTCGTACATGCCGGTGGCGATCAGCAGTGCATCCCTGCGGCCGGCGGGGAAACCCGGCACCGGCTCACTCCCCGGACTGCGGGGTTCCGGCCTGCGGGGTTCCGGCCTGCGGGGACCTCGTGCTGACGAACGCGTCGATCAGACGCCGCTGGTCTTCGGCGGAGGCATTCCCCAACTCGATGGTGTCCCCGTCGATTTCCACCGTGACACTGCGGAGCGGGCGGTGGCGCAGCCAGGTGTCGACCAGCTGGAGCACCTGACGGACGAGCAGCGGGACGGTGGTGACGACGAGCGCTCCCACCGCGATGACCTCGCCGGGTTTGGCGCCCTCGGGAGCGGCGGCGCCCTGTCGGGCCAACTGCACGTCCTCGACGTCGAGTTCCAGCAGCGCGCGGCGCAACTGCTCACCGAGTGACTGGAGTTCGTCCGCATCGGTGTCCGACGCACCTGTCAGATCGAGGGTCAGCCTGCTGACACCGGTGTTCATCCCGCCCCCTGTTCAGACTCGGAGCAGTCAGTGTATGCGGGGGGTGCGACAAAGGGGCCGGAAGCAGGGAGGAGCTACTTCGCGCCCGTATCCGGGCGGTATCGGGACGGCGGGGCGGTGGAGGGCGCCGTCCCGGGCGGCCGGCTGCCGACGCCTCGGGGGCGGCGCGGTCACAGCGTCTCCTGCGGGGTCAGCACCACGAACTCCGCACCGGACGGGTCGCTGCAAACGGCCAGGCGGCCGACGCCGTCGGCGGTCTCCGGGCCCATGGACAGCGTGCCGCCGTTGCCCGTCGCCAGACCGACGGTGGCATCGCAGTCCTTGGAGGCGAACACCGGGTGCCAGTACGGCTTCCCGCCGGGTCCGAGCAGGTGCGCCGGGACTTCCATGAGCCCGCCGTGCATCCGCTCCTCACCACGGTCCGCGGGGGTGAGAAGGGTGTAGGTGCCGCCACCGCCGGGGAGCGGCATGTCCTGGGTGCTCCAGCCGAAGACCGTCCGGTAAAAGGTCTGGGCGGCGGCCGCATCGGTGGTGTAGAGCTCCGTCCAGCACAGGGTTCCGGGGACGTCAGCGGCCTCGAGGCCCGGGTAGCGCTCCGGCTGCCAGACGGAGAACTCCGCGCCCTGTGGGTCCGCGAGCCGGGCGAAGCGGCCGTCGTCCGCACCGACCAGGGACGGCGCCGAGCGGACCGAGCCGCCGGCCCGCTCCACCGCCTCGGCCGTGGCCTCCGCGTCGGGGGTGTGGAAGTAGACCGTCCAGGCGGAGCGGGCGCCCTCCTCGGGCAGCGGGCCGACCGCGCCGACGGCCTCGCCGTCGAGCCGGAAGAGCGTATATCCGCCCGCTCCCTGGTCCCCGTACGGTTCGGACCGCCAGCCGAACACCGCCCGGTAGAAGGCCGAGGCGACCTCGACATCGGGAGCGCCGAGATCGAGCCAGCACGGGGAGCCGGGGACGAAGTCAGTAGTGATCATGGCGATTCCCTTCGCGGATCCTCTGTGATTTCAGCCTGCCATCCGGCACTGACAACCGCCCGTCGGTCAGGATTCGGCGTCCGTGCCCGGTCTTGCTAGCCTGACGCGCGCTCGTCAAGTACCACCGGCGAGCGCATCGTCAATCGGCTGCGCGCATGGGTATGGGTGCGCGTACACAGCGGGCGTCCACGGGGGCGGCCGCCACCACGGGGGAGAAGTCAAGATGAAGTTTCGCCATGTTCGGGCTGTCGCCGCATGCGCACTGGTGGTCGTCGCGCTGACCGGCGCGCGGCACTCGCACGGCGGGGGCTGCGGCAGCAGCCACAGCTCCAGCAGCAGTTCCAGCGGTGGATACAGCAGCTCCGGGAGCACCACCAGCAGCGGCAGCACCGTCGGCTCGCCGACCGCCGGTTCCACCACGCCGCCCGAGTCGGACATCCGCATCACCGACTGCCAGGTCGACAGCGCGGCCGGCACGCTGAGCGCCAAGCTGAGCGTGACCAACCACAACTCGCAGGGCTCGGCGCACTACAACGGCACCGTGCAGTTCACCGACGAGAGCGGCGCCGTCTTCGGCTCCGCGCAGATTTCCGTCGCCGCGGTCCCCGCCGGCTCCACCCGGCCCGTCACGGTTTCCGACACCTTCCTCAAGAGCCCCAACGGGAACGACCCCAGGTCCGGCAAGTGCAAGCTGGGCCAGGTCTGGAAGGACAACAGCTGAGACGGGCGACGGCCCTGCTCCCCAGGGGAGTTCAGGGCCGTCCGCGGTACAGCTCCTTGGCGATGATCGAGCGCTGCACCTCCGTGGCGCCCTCGTAGATGCGCGGAGCGCGGACCTCACGGTAGAGGTGTTCCAGGAGGTGGCCGCGGCGCAGCGCGCGGGCGCCGTGGATCTGGACGGCGGCATCGACGACGTACTGGGCGGTCTCGGTCGCCAGCAGCTTGGCCATGGCCGAGCGGCGGGCGATGTCCGGGGCCCCGGTGTCGTACGCGGATGCCGCCGCGTACACCAGGAGGCGGGCGGACTCGACCCGGGTGGCCATCTCGGCGAGCTGATGGCCGACGGACTGAAGGTCCTTGAGCGGGCCGCCGAACGCGGTGCGCTCGCCCGCATGCGTCAGTGCGGCATCCAGCGCGGCCTGCGCCATGCCGACCGCGAAGGCGCCGACGCTCGGCCGGAAGAGATTCAGGGTCGCCATCGCGACGGCGAACCCCCCGTCCACCTCTCCCAGCACATCCGCCCTGGTCACGGGCGTACCGTCGCAGACCAGTGTGCCGATCGGGTGCGGGCTGAGCATGTCCAGGTGCGCGCCGGTCAGGCCCGGCCGGTCGGCGGGGACGAGGAAGGCGGTGACGCCGCGCGCGCCCGCCCCGCCCCCCGTACGCGCGAAGACGGTGGCGAAGTCGGCCTCGGGGGCGTTGGAGATCCAGCACTTCTCGCCGCTGAGCCGCCAGCCGTCCGGGCCGTCCGGCTCGGCCGCGAGGGACAGCGCGGCGGCGTCCGAGCCCGCGCCCGGCTCGCTCAGCGCGAACGACGCGACCGCGCGGCCGGCGGCCACCTCCGGCAGCCAGCGGGCGCGCTGGGCCTCGGTCCCGGACAGCACGACGGGGTAGGTCCCCAGCCCCTGGAGCGCCAGTGCGGTCTCCGCCTCCGTGCACACCTGGGCCAGGGATTCCCGCAGCAGACACAGGTCCAGGGCGCGCAGGGCGCCGTCGGCGGGGAACAGGCGGCGCAGCAGGCCCAGTTCGCCGAGGGCGGCGACCAGGGGGCGGTTGACCCGGCCCTCCTCCCCCTTCTCCGCCAGCGGGCTCAGCCGCTCGGCCGTCAGCGCGCGCAGTTCGGCGCACCACTCCTGCTCGTCCGGTCCCAGCGCGAATACGGTCACGAGGCGGCTCCCTGGTAGCGGTCCTCTATCGCGGTCTGTTGACTGCCGTCACGAACACGTTACGCTGACGACGGATCCGAACGGCAGTACTCGCACCGCAGAACGAGCAGCCAACCGCGCAGTCCCCGGCCGGCCACCGCACCGGCCTCCACCGTCCCTCATCCCTCCCCCGGCCGCTTGCCGGCCACCCCGGCCGGGCCCCTGGGGCCCCGCGGGCCCACCATGATCCGTAAGACACGCCCTAGGGGGCATACGCCATGGAGCTACGGTCCTCGGCCCACACCGACACCTTCGCGCGCGACCGGCTGCCGCCCCACGACCAGTGGCCGCACCTCACCGATCTGGGCTATCCCGACCGGCTGAACTGCGGCGCCGAGCTGCTGGACGGCACCATCGCGCGACTCGGCGCCGACCGGCCCGCGGTCCGTGACGCGAGCGGACCGGTCTGGACGTACGGGCAGCTGCGGGCGCAGGTCGATGCGATCGCCCATGCGCTCACCGGCCCGCTGGGGGTGCTGCCGGGCAACCGCGTCCTGCTGCGCGGGCCCACCACGCCCTGGCTGGCCGCCTGCTGGCTCGCCGTGATGAAGGCCGGGGCGGTGGCGGTGACCGTGCTGGCCGCGCAGCGCCCCGAGGAACTCGCCACGATCGCGGAGATCGCCCAGGTGCGGTACGCGCTGTGCGATGTCCGCTCCGTCGACGATCTCGCCAAGGCCGGGATCCCGGAGCTGCGGATCACCACCTTCGGCGGGGACGGGCCGGACGATCTGCGGCAGCTCGCCCGGCCCGGCGGCGCGCCCTATCCGGCCGTGGCCACCTCCGCCGACGATGTCGCCCTGATCGCCTTCACCTCCGGCACCACCGGCCGCCCCAAGGGCTGTATGCACTTCCATCGCGATGTGCTCGCCATCGCGGACACCTTCTCGGCGCAGGTGCTGCGCCCGGAGCCGGACGACGTGTTCGCCGGCAGCCCGCCGCTGGGCTTCACCTTCGGTCTCGGCGGGCTCGTCATCTTCCCGCTGCGGGCCGGTGCCTCGGCCCTGCTCGCCGACTGGGGCGGGCCGGAGCGGCTGCTCGGCGATATCGCGGCGCACCGGATCTCGGTGCTGTTCACCGCGCCGACCGCCTATCGCGCGATGCTGCCCAAGCTCGCCGGGCACGATGTCTCCTCGCTGCGCCGGTGTGTGTCGGCCGGTGAGAACCTGCCGGCCGCCACCTGGCAGGCCTGGCACGAGGCGACCGGCCTGCGGATCATCAACGGCATCGGTGCGACGGAGCTGCTGCACATCTTCATCTCGGCCGCCGACGAGGCGGTGCGGCCCGGTACGACGGGTCTGCCGGTCCCGGGCTTCCAGGCGCGGGTGGTCGACGCGGACGGCGCCCCGCTGCCGGACGGCGAACCGGGGCTGCTGGCCGTACGCGGGCCGACCGGCTGCCGCTATCTCGCGGACACCCGCCAGACGGCGTACGTACGGGACGGCTGGAATCTCACCGGCGACACGTACGTCCGCGATCCGGACGGCTACTTCCGCTATGTGGCCCGCGCGGACGACATGATCATCTCGGCGGGCTACAACATCGCGGGCCCCGAGGTGGAGGACGCGCTGCTGCGGCACCCCGATGTGACCGAGGCAGCGGTGGTCGGGCGGGCCGACGAGGACCGCGGGCAGGTGGTCGTGGCCCATGTCGTGCTGCGGTCCGGCGTCCCCCAGGGGGAAGACACCGTCGCCGCACTCCGCGCCTTCACCAAGACCCGGATCGCCCCCTACAAATGCCCGCGCGAGATCGTCTTCCACAGCTCGCTGCCGCGCACCCCGACCGGTAAGCTCCAGCGCTTCCGGCTGCGGAGACCCCCTCTAGAGTGACCCGGTGAACGACCAGCAAACGCAGCGCACCCCACGGTCCCTGATCGTCACGTTCTACGGCGCCTACGGGCGGGGCGGGCCCGGCTCCCCGGACGGCACGGCCGCTCCGGTGCCGGTCGCCGCCCTGATCCGGCTGCTCGGCGCACTCGGGGTGGACCCGCCGTCGGTGCGCTCCGCCGTCTCCCGGCTCAAGCGGCGCGGGCTGCTGGTCCCCGCGCGCACGGCCACCGGGGCAGCCGCGTACGGACTGTCCGACGCGGCCCGCCAGCTGCTGGAGGACGGCGACCGCAGGATCTTCGGCCGGCCGGCCGCGCGGCTGTCCGACGGCTGGGTGCTGGCCGTCTTCTCCGTCCCCGAGGAGGAGCGGCACAAGCGGCATCTGCTGCGCTCCCGGCTGGCGCGGCTCGGTTTCGGCACCGCGGCGCCGGGCGTGTGGATCGCCCCCGCACAGCTCTACGAGGAGACCCGGCACACCCTGGAGCGGCTGGAGCTGGCCCCGTACGTCGATCTGTTCACCGGTGAGCACGCCGGGTTCGCCCCCACCGCGGACGCGGTGGCCCGCTGGTGGGACCTGGACGCCATCGCCGCCCGGCACCGCGCCTTCCTCGACGAGCAGGAGCCGGTGCTCCGGCGGTGGTCGCGGCGCCGCTCGGTACCCCCCGAGGCGGCCTACCGCGACTATCTGCTGGCCCTGGACGCCTGGCGCCAGCTGCCCTACGCGGATCCCGGACTGCCCTCTCCCCTCCTGCCGGAGGACTGGCCGGGGGGCCACGCGGCGGACGTGTTCGGCCGGCTGCACGCCAAACTCCAGGCCGCCGGGGCCCTTTACGCGCACGAGGCGACAACCGGGGCCTGACCACGGCCCCGCCGTCTCACCGGCGGCGCTGGGCCCCCACCCCGACGCCCGACCGCGGCCTGGCGGCGGCGATCACGGAGACCACGTCCTTGAAAGAGCTGCACATCCGGGTGCCGGCGACCGCGGCGAGCTCACCGAACGTGCCGACGCCGTAGGTCACCGCGACCGGCTCCATGCGCGCGGTGACCGCCATCCTCATGTCCCCCACGGTGTCCCCCACATACGCGCTCTGCCACGCCGCGACACCGAGCCGCCCGGCCGCCCGCAGCACCATCTCCGGATGCGGTTTGCCGCGCCGGACCATGTCCTGGCCGATCACCGGGCCGACCAGGTCGCGGATGCCCATGACGTCGAGCAGCGCCTCGGCGCTGCGGGTGGTCTTGGACGTGGCGACGGCCAGCTCGACGCCGTGGGCGCGCAGCGCGGACAGCCCCGCGGTCACCCCGGGAAAGAGCAGCTGCGGTCCCTGGCACAGGACTTCATAGGCGAACAGCTCGCGGTAGCGGGAGATGGCCGCCTGCACCCGGCCGTCGTCCTCGGGCTTGCCCAGCAGCCGGCCGAAGGCGGGGCCGGGCGGTTTGCCGATGGCGGAGGCCGCCTGCCGGGCGGTCACCGAACAGCCCTGCTCCGAGGCCACCTTGACCAGCAGTTTGCTGATCGGGGGCAGGGTGTTGGCGAGGGTGCCGTCCAGATCGAAGACGGCGGCCCTGATCGTCTCGCCGCCGGCGCTCCGTACGCCTCTTGCGGGACGTTCGCCGACTTCCGTTGCTACGCGCATGGCTGGAGACCTTTCCGGATTCCTATGGGGGGTGCAGGGGCTCGGGTGACGTTGCTGGCTCGGCTGGTTGGGCGGCCTGCGGTCGAGGACTGGTGAAGGCAGAGGCGGTCTCGCCATGGCGCACCGCTGTCCAACGGCGGTACGCGACCGTCAAGGCGGCTGCTACGGAAGGGGTCGTCCCGTTTACCGCCTTCGGAGATTTAAAAACCGCCTGCGCTGTTTGTCAATGGACCCTTACTGTTCCTGATGGGTCGACAACCCTTCACCCACCGGCCAAACTAGGGTCACACCGCCCCCGAAAGCCGCCGGGCATCCGAACCAGCGACAGATCGTCGCCTTCACGCCAGGGCGGCCCAGTTCCGGACATTCCTGGGGAGCATACAGAACCGCATGGTTGGTTTTCTATGTAGACTGCACTGAGCTCGCAGCCGTACTAGAGACGGGACGGACACCGTGCCCACCCAGCATCGCGCCATCCAGAGCCGCCAGGCACTCATCCGCTCGGCCGCAGAGACCTTCCTGGAGAAGGGGGTACCCGCCGCGGGCATGGTCGAGATCAGCCGGCGGGCCCGGCTGAGCAAAGGGGCGCTCTACTTCCACTTCACGTCCAAGGACGACCTCACGCTCGCGGTGCGGGATGCCGCACTCGCGACCCTCCAGGAGATCGAGGACGGCTTCACCCGCTCCCCGGAGCCACTGCCCACCGCCGTACGGGACTTCACCGTCGAGCTGTTCGGCCGGGTGGAGTCGGACGCCGTACTGCGCGCCGGACTGCGGCTGCGGCCGGAGACCGCGCCGGGGCTCGGCATCTACGCCCTGGAACAGCGCTGGTACGCGCTCTTCCTCGACAAGGCGGTCACCTGCGGGACCGGCGGACCGGCCGGACCGCATGCGTCGGACACCGAACCACGGCGCACGGCCCAGCTGTTGACGTCACTCGTGGTGGGCCTGCTGCATCTGGGCAGCGAGGACGCGTCGTGGTGGGACAGGGAGTCCATCGTCGGCCTGTGGGCGCTGCTGCCGGCCGCGCCGGACCGCTTCCCGGCCGCCGGCATCCCGGCGCCGACGCAGATCCCGGCAGCCGGCTGACCCCGCACCGCCCCGCCCGGCCGGGCTCCCCGGCCCCGTACCCGGCCTCACAACTCGACCAGCACCGCGCCGATATGACGCCCCTGCACCAGTTCGCACAGCGCCCGCGGCGCCTGCTCGATCCCCTTCAGAAGGGCATGCGGGAAGACCAGCGAGCCCTCCCGCAGCCCCTGGCCGAACTCCTTGGCCCACTCCTGCGGCAGATCCGGATGCGCATGCAGCCCGAAGCCGCGCAGCGCCACCCGCCGCATGATGATCAGACCCGCGTCCAGCTCCACCGGGGCGGCGACGCCACCGCCCCCGCCCAGCTGACTGGAGAGCGCACCGACCAGCGCGAACCGCGCGTCGGGGCGGGCCAGCGAAAGCGCCGCCGTGAGCTGCTCACCGCCCACGGTGTCCAGCAGCACGTCGATGCCCTCCGGCGCCGCCCGGCGCAGCTGCCGTTCGATCGGCCCGGCGCCGCGCACGATCGTGTCGTCGTACCCCAACTCGGCGCGCAACAGGGCCGCCTTGCGCTCCGAGCCGGTGCTGCCGACGACCCGGCGGGCACCCAGGCGCCGCGCCAGCTGCCCGGCCAGGCTGCCCACACCGCCCGCCGCGCCGGTGACGAACACGGTGTCCCCCGGCCGTACCTCCGCGGCCCGGCGCAGCGCTCCCCAGGCCGTCGCGCCCTGCGACAGATGCGCGGCGGGGGCCGGCAGTGCGTCCGGGTCGAGCCGCCGTACCCGCGACGCGTCGACGGCCGCGAACTCCCGCCAGCCGCAGGAGTGTCGTACCAGTTCGCCGGGCGTGAAGCCGTCGTCGGGCGCCGCGACCACCTCGCCGACCGCGGAGCCCCACAGCGCCTCGCCCGGCACAAATGAGCCCATCGGCAGCGGCATTCCGGCCATCTGCGTCCGCATCGCCGCGGTCACCGCCATGACCCGGTTGCGCACCAGCACCTGCCCCGGTTCCGGCTTCGGCACCGGGGCCTCGGCGAGGGTGAAGTGATGGGGCGCCAGATCGCCTTCGACCCGGGCGGCCAGCCGGACCTCGCGGTGTACGGCGGGTATGGCGGGGACGACGGTGGGGGACATCGGACTGCTCCTCGCGCTCGTGACACTCGACGGCGTCGCACCGGTTCGTGACGCCGGGTCGTGCCCCTCGGACCCCCACCGGCCCGTGCGCAGATTCAATACCGCATGGTTGGCTTCTTTATGATGCGGAAATAGACTGCGCGGCCACGGGCGGCGGGTCGCACTCAGGCACAACAACTCCAAGAGAGCATACGGAGGATGATCGGTGGTCAAGCAGGAACGCGCAGTGCGCACCCGACGTGCCGTCCTCGAAGCAGCGGCTCATGTCATCGGCACCCGCGGGTACCAGGCCGCCACGATGGCCGAGATCATCCAGCGCGCGGGGGTCACCAAGGGAGCCGTGTACTTCCACTTCACGTCCAAGGACGCACTGGCCCGCGCGGTCATAACGGAACAGACCGATCCGTTCCTACCGCAAGTCAGCGAGTCCCGGCTCCAGGACGCCATCGACTTCACGCACCAGGTGGCGCTGGCCCTGCGCAGCGACCCATTACTCCAGGCCGGCACCCGTATCGCGGTCGAGACGACCTTCAGCGAGGACCCGCTCGTGCCCTACCAGGCCTGGACCGACATCATCACCACGATGTTCACCGAGGCCCGGGACAACGGGGAACTCCTGCCGGGTGTGGCTCCTGACCGGGCGGCCGAGTTCTTCGTCGCCGCCTACATGGGCGTGCAGTTGTTCTCGCGGGCCGCCACCAACCGCGCCGATCTCCCGGAGCGCGTCACGGCCCTGTGGAAGCACACCCTTCCGGGGCTGGCCGCACCCGGCGCGCTGGGTCATCTGGACCCGCACGGCCGCTGCGTGAAGATCTCGGTCTGAGGCCTTCCCCACCGCCCTGACGGAGCTACGGCCCCCGCCGAACGCTGGAAAACAAACCACATGGTCCGTATCTTAATTGCCACAGGGCCGTCACCAAGGCTCAGCCCGTCCGGGCGCGGAGAGCCTGCACAGCAGAAAGGAACACCTATGGCCAGCGCCACGCTCACGCCGTACTTGCGCGATCAGTGTCACGAGATCGAAGGCCGGTTCGGCGACGGAAACCGACCGTCGGAGCTCACCACGACCGTGCCGCGCGAGTACGTCCACCGCACCGCCCTCTCCGAGGTCTTCCTCACCAACTGGCGGCGCACGGACGACGGCTGGGTGGTCAGCGCCCAATGGCCACGCGCCCACAGCTTCTACGGTCCGGTCGACGGCCTGCACGACCCGGTGTTGATCATCGAGAGCATCCGGCAGGCCGGGATATTACTGAGCCATGTCGGGCACCATGTGCCGCTCGACCACCCGATCATCTGGCAGCGGGTCCGCTACGACCTCGCGCCGCGGGCGCTGCGCGCCGCGGAGGCACCGGCCGCGGTCGAACTGCACGTCACCGACCACGACATGGTCCACCGCGGCAAACGGCTGGCCAGCGTCCGGCAGGAGTTCCGGATCGTGTGCGACGGCGCCGACCTGGCCTCCGCGACGCTCGTCTACTCCTGCCACAGCCCGGCCGTCTACCGTCGGCTGCGCGGCGAATACAGCGATGTGGCGCTCGCCAACTCACGGAAGCTGCCGGTGCCGCAGGGCGTCGCCCCGCAGCAGGTCGCCCGGGAACGCGACCGCGATGTGGTGCTCTCCCCCACCGACCGCTCCGACCGCTGGCAGCTGCGGGTGGACACCTCGCACCCGGTGCTCTTCGACCACCCCGTGGACCACGCGCCCGGCATGCTGATGGTCGAGGCCGCCCGGCAGGCCGCGCTGGCGGCAACGCCCGGCTTCACCGTGCCCGCATCGATCGACTGCTCCTTCGCACGGTACGCCGAACTCGACGCGCCCTCCTGGGTGCAGGCACGGACCACCGGCCGCACCGATGACCGCCGGCAGGTCGAGGTCACCGTGGAACAGCACGGCAATCCGGTGATCTCGGCGCAGATCACCTGCGTACCGACGCCCTGACCGGCCGCCTCCTCGCCGGACCGCCGGCTCCCTGACCGGCCGCGTCCCCCGGACCGCCGGTTGCCCGAGGGGCCCGCTCACCGGCCCGCCCGGCTCCCCGCCGGCCCCTCTCGCCGTCCCGCTCCGCACTCTGCCGGGCCGGCCCTGGAACGGCCCCGCCCCGCTGCCCGTGCCTCCCCGTCACCGCAGCGTGAGGCGGGGCTTCGGCGCGTCGGTGCGTCCGGTCGGCGGGGTACGGCTGCCCGCCTGATAGGGCAGCGGCCAGGGGGCGCCGGGCCCGGCGTAACCCTGCTCCGCCGCGGCGTGCAGCGTCCAGTGCGGGTCGTACAGATGCGGTCTGGCCAGCGCGCACAGGTCCGCGCGCCCGGCCAGCACCAGGGAGTTGACGTCGTCCCAGGAGGAGATGGCGCCGACCGTGATGACCGGCACGCCGAGGGTGTTGCGGATGCGGTCGGCGAACGGGGTCTGGTACGAGCGGCCGTAGTCGGGGCGTTCGTCGGTGACGACCTGTCCGGTGGAGACGTCGATGGCGTCGGCGCCGTGCGCGGCGAAGGCCCGTGCGATCGCCACCGCGTCGTCGGCGGTGGTGCCGCCGTCCGCCCAGTCGGTCGCCGAGATCCGGACCGTCATCGGGCGCCCGGCCGGCCAGACGGCGCGGACCGCGTCGAAGACCTCCAGCGGGAAACGCAGCCGGCCGGTGAGGTCGCCGCCGTAGCCGTCGGTGCGGTGGTTGGTGAGCGGCGAGAGGAATCCGGAGAGCAGATAGCCGTGGGCGCAGTGGAGTTCGAGAAGGTCGAAGCCGGCCCGGGCGGCGGACTCGGCGGAGCGGACGAACTGCTCGCGTACGGCGGCGAGCCCGGCCTCGTCCAGCGCGTGCGGGACCTGGTTGACGCCGGGGCGGTAGGGCAGCGCGGACGGCGCCACGACCGGCCAGTTGCCGTCCGGCAGCGGCTGGTCGATGCCCTCCCACATGAGCCGGGTCGAGCCCTTGCGGCCGGAGTGCCCGAGCTGGACGCCGATGGCGGTGCCGGGCGCGGAGGTGTGGACGAAGTCGGTGACCCGGCGCCAGGCCGTCTCGTGTTCCGGCGCATACAGCCCCGTACAGCCCGGTGTGATCCGGCCCTCGGGGCTGACGCACACCATCTCCGTCATCACCAGTCCGGCGCCGCCCAGCGCGCGGGCACCGAGGTGGACGAGGTGGAAGTCGCCGGGGGTGCCGTCGCCGTCGGCGGCGGAGTACATGTCCATCGGGGAGACCACGACGCGGTTGCGCAGCGTCAGCCCGCCCAGCCGGAACGGCGTGAACATGGGAGGCGTGGCGGGCGGGGGGTCCGCCTCGGCCTCGACGGCCGCGACGAATCCGGGGTCGCGCAGCCGGAGATTGTCGTGGGTGACCCGGCGGCTGCGGGTGAGGAGGTTGAAGGCGAACTGGTGTGGCGGCTGGTCGAGATAGGTGGCCAGCTCCTCGAACCAGGCGAGGCTGGCGCGCGCGGCGCGCTGGGTGGAGGCGACGACCGGACGGCGCTCCTCCTCGTACGCGGCCAGGGCACCGGCGGTGTCGGGCTGCTCCTGAAGGCAGGCCGCCAGCGCCAGGGCGTCCTCGACGGCGAGCTTGGTGCCGGAGCCGATGGAGAAGTGCGCGGTGTGCGCGGCATCGCCGAGCAGCACCGTATTGCCGTGCGACCAGCGGTCGTTGACGACCGTACGGAAGGCGATCCAGCTGGAGTTGTTGGAGCGCAGGGACCGGCCGCGCAGGGCGTCCGTGAAGACCTTGGCGCACCACTCCGCCGACTCGCGCTCGTCGCAGCGGTCGAGTCCGGCCGCGCGCCAGACCTCCTCGCGCATCTCGACGATGACCGTGCTGGCTCCGAGGCTGCTCTCGGCGCCGGCGGACGGTGCCTCGGGGTGGGGGTCGGGCGACGGGCCGGCGAAGGGGTAGGCGTGGAGCTGTACGACGCCGTGCTCGGTCTCGGCGATCTCGAAGCGGAAGGCGTCGAGGGCGAAGTCGGCGGCGAGCCAGATGTACCGGCAGCGATGGGTGGTCAGCCGTGGGCGGAAGGCGTCGGCATGGGCGGTGCGGGTCGCGCTGTGCACCCCGTCGGCGGCGATCACCAGGTCGTACGAGCGCGCCAGTTCGGCGGCGGGCGGGGCCTCGGTACGGAAGCGCAGCGCGATGCCGAGGTCGCGGCAGCGCTGGTGCAGTACGGCCAGCAGCCGGCGCCGCCCGAGCGCCGCGAATCCGTGCCCGCCGGAGGTCAGGGTGCGGCCGCGGTGCACGATGTCGATGTCGTCCCAGCGGACGAACTCCGCCTGGAGGGCGCGGTAGACCTCCGGGTCGGCGTGCTCGATGCCGCCGAGGGTCTCGTCGGAGAGCACGACGCCGAAGCCGAAGGTGTCGTCGGGCGCGTTGCGCTCCCAGACGGTGATCTCTCGGGTGGGATCGAGGCGCTTGAGCAGCACAGCGGCGTACAGGCCGCCCGGACCACCACCGATGACGGCGACCCGCATGGCTATTTCCCCTGCCACTTGGGCGTCCGCTTCTCCGTGAAGGCGGCATGGAATTCTTCGTAGTCGGCGCTGTTCATCAGCAGCGCCTGGGTGGCGGCGTCCATCTCCACGGCGGCGGCCAGCGGCATGTCGAGCTCGGCGGTGAGCAGCGCCTTGGTCTGGGCGTGCGCCAGCGCGGGCCCCTCGGCGAGCCTCCGGGCGAGTGCCGCGGCCGCCTCGTCGGCCCGGCCCTCGTCGGCCAGCTCACTGATCAGACCGAGCCGTTCGGCCTCCGGCGCCCGGACGGCGTCACCGAGCATCAGCAGCCGGGTGGCATGGCCGAGGCCGATGACGCGGGGCAGCAGATAGGCCGCACCCATGTCACCCCCGGAGAGGCCGACCTTGGTGAAGAGGAAGGCGAAACGGGCGGACGGGTCGGCGACGCGGAAGTCGGCGGCCAGCGCGAGCACCGCGCCCGCGCCGGCCGCGACCCCGTGCACGGCCGCGATCACCGGGAACGGGCACTCCCGCACCGCCCGTACGACCTGGCCGGTCATCCGGTTGAAGTCCAGCAGCTGCGCGGTGTCCATCCCCAGGGTGGCGCCGATGATCTCCTCGACATCGCCGCCGGAGCAGAATCCGCGCCCCTCCCCCGCCAGCACCAGGGCACGTACGGAACGTTCCCTGGACAGCTCCGCGAGCAGGTCACGGAGGTCGGCGTAGGCCTCGAAGGTGAGCGCATTGAGCTTGTCCGGGCGCGCCAGGGTGACGGTGGCGATCCCGTCCTTCCTGGTCACGCGGATGTGTTTCCAGGCGTCTGTGCTGCGGGCTGATCCTGCGAACGGGCTCATCGGGCTGCCTGCCCCCTTTGGCCGACCGGCCGGTGGATGCTCTTCCGGATGCCTTGTGCCTCGTGCCCTGTCGAAGTTATCACTGGTTCATGACTGTCGTCACGAGGACGCGATATCGGCGCGGCGTGAGAGGCGCGGCATGAGAGGTGACGGGAGGGGGTGGAAGAAGCGGGAAGGGCCGGGCGGCGGCGGTGGGAGGGTGCGGAGGCGGCGGGTGGGTACGGAGGCCGCGAGGGGGGAGCGACCGCGGGGCGTCAGGGGCGCGGCCGGACCAAGGTCCCGGCCGCCGTATGACTTAGGTCATGCGCTTCGCGGTCGCTCGCCCCTGCTCCGCCCGCCCCCGCGCTTCCTACCGTGGACGTACCCGACCTGGCCTTTTGCGAACGGAACGCTCAGCGCATGCTGGAACCGCCCGCGCCCTCGATCTGGCGCATCTCGCTGCCGCGCGGCGCGACCGCGGTCCCGATCGCCCGTGCGATGGTCCGCACCGCCATGCAGGACCTCGGGGCCACGGCCGACCGCACCACCGCACAACTGCTGACCGCCGAGCTGGTCACCAATGCCCTCAGGCACACCCGCGACACCGACCCCATCGAGCTGGTGGTGGAGCTGCGGCCGAGCGGCTGCCGGATCGAGGTGCACGACGGCGATCCGGCGCTCCTCCAGGGGCTCGGCAGCCCGCTGCCCCCGGCGGACCTGGACGTTCCTGTGCTGGTGGGGGCACCGTACGACCCCGCACCGGGCCGGGCGGCGGACGGTCACGGCACTGCGGCGGGTGACGGCACTGCGGACGGTCACGGCACGGCGGCGGGTCACTGCACGGCGGACGATCGGCGCGCGACGGACAGGCACCCCGCGGCGGACGGCCACTCCGTGCCGGACGGCCACCCCGAGCCGGACGGCCACCCCACCGGCGACGGCCACCTCCCGATGCAGCGTACGGAGGGCGAGGGGCCGGCCGGACGCGGCGAGGGCGTGGACGGCCGTGACCCTGCCGGGCAGAGCGGCGAGGGCCACGACGCGACCGACGACGCCGACGGCTACGCAGCCACCGACGCGGACATGGACGCAGACGCAGACGCAGACGCAGACATGGACGCGGACACAGGCACCGACGCAGGCACCGACACCAAAACCGACCGCACCCACGACACCCACCGCATCGACGGCACCACCCCGAGCCGCCCTGACCAGGGGCGCGACGGCCGTGGCCTGCTGCTGGTCCGGTCCCTCAGCTCCGCTTCCGGATGCCGCCCCACACCGCGCGGCAAGGCCGTCTGGTTCACGCTCCCCGAACGGGAGCGGCCACGTCGGCACTGACGTCGGCGGCAGCCTCGCCGGCCTCGTCCGCGGGCTGCTGCGGGGCGGACCCGAGCCGCGAGCGGCGGCGCCCGTAGCACGTGTAGACCAGCGCGCCCACCACCAGGAACCCGGCGAACTGGAGCCAGGTCGCCGGGCCCGTCCCGTACATCAGGTAGAGGCAGAAGGCGATACCGAGGACCGGGCTGGCCGGGAAGAGCGGGACGCGGAAGCGGCGCGGAAGCTCGGGGCGGGTGCGGCGGAGCACCATCACGCTGAGGTTGACCGCGACCATGACCGCCAGCGTCCCGATGGTCGACAGGTTCATCACCGCGTCGAGCGGGACGACCGCGGCCGGCACGGCGAAGACGGCCGTGACGATCCAGGTGTTGGCGACGGGGGTGGAGGTGCGGGGCGAGATCCGCTCGAAGATCCGCGGGATCAGGCCGTCCCGCGACATCGACATCAGGATGCGGGTCTGGCCGTACATGACCGCGAGGACGACCGAGGCGATGGCGACGACGGCACCGAACGCGATCACTCCGCCGCCGAGCGTCGAGTGGGTGACGGAGTTGACGATCAGCGACAGCGCGGCGGGGCGGCCGGCGACCTGGTCGGAGGAGAGCGCGCCGATGGCGGAGAGGGCGACCAGGCAGTACAGGACGGTGACCAGACCGATGCAGACCATGATCGCAATGGGGATGTTGCGACGCGGGTTCCTGACCTCCTCGCCGGCCGTGGTGATGGCGTCGAAGCCGATGTACGAGAAGAACGCGACCGAGGCGCCGGAGGTGATGCCGGCGACGCTCTCGGGGGCGAACGGCGAGAGGTTGCCGGCCCGGAAGGCGCTGAGGCCGATCGCACAGAACAGGACCAGGACCGCGAGCTTCAGTACGGCCATCGCGGCCGTCGCGCGGGCGCTCTCCCGGATGCCGCGGACGAGCAGCAGGGCGGCGAGCAGCATCACGACCACGGCCGGGATGTTGACGATGCCGCCGTCACCGGGCGGGGCGGAGAGCGCGGCGGGCAGCTGCCAGCCGGTCAGGCTGCCGAGCAGCTCGTTGAGGTACTGGCCCCAGCCGACGGCGACCGCCGAGACCGAGATGCCGTATTCGAGCAGCAGGCACCAGCCGACGAGGAAGGCGGTGCGCTCGCCGAGGGTGGCGTAGGCGTAGGAGTACGAGCTGCCGGAGACCGGTATCGCGCCGCCCAGCTCCGCGAAGGAGAAGGCGGTGAAGACGCAGGTGACGGCCGCCAGCACGAAGGAGACGAGGACGGCGGGGCCGGCCTCGGCGACGGTGTCGGAGAGGCCGACGAAGATGCCGGTGCCGACGATGGCGCCGATGCCGAAGCAGACGAGCTGGAAGAGCCCCATGCTGCGCCGGAGGCCGTTGCCTTCGAGGTCCGCGCCCGATTCGGCGACCAGGACATCGGGGGACTTGATGCGCAGCCCGGACGGACCTGCAAGAGGTGCGGCGGGCCGCGCCTCCTTGGTGCGGTGGCGGGACACGGACAGGCGCATGGGGTGGTTCTCTCTCTGGTGGTGCGATGCGTGGGGCAAGGGGTGGGCCCACACACGGAGCGGGGCCCGGACCGATGGGTCCGGGCCCCGCGAGCGATTCGATGGTAACCGCTTGACCTGCATGATCGACCAAATGTCCGTATGGCTATGCAGTGTGATGTTTCCTACGGTGTGCGCACGGGCCGGTGGGCCGGTGTGCGCACGGGCCGGTGGGCCCGCAGCCCCGCCGGCCCGTGGCCGCCGTCCTTACCGGGCGAGCGTCGCGACCAGCACCGCCTTGATGGTGTGCATCCGGTTCTCCGCCTCGTCGAAGACGACGGAGTGCGCGGACTCGAAGACCTCGTCGGTGACCTCCAGGGACGACAGCCCGTGCCGGGCGTGGATCTCCCGGCCGACCGCGGTGCCGAGGTCGTGGTACGCGGGCAGGCAGTGCAGGAACTTCACCTCCGGCTTCCCGGTGGCGCGCAGCACGTCCATCGTGACCGCATACGGGGCGAGCAGCGCGATCCGCTCGTCCCACACCTCCTTGGGCTCGCCCATGGAGACCCAGACGTCGGTCGTCACGAAGTCCGCGCCGCGCACACCCTCGGCGACGTCCTCGGTGAGCGTGATGCGGGCGCCGCTGGTCCCGGCGAGTTCCCGCGCCCGGGCGACGACCGTCTCCTCCGGCCACAGCTGCTTCGGCGCGACGATCCGTACGTCCATCCCGAGCAGGGCACCGGTGACGAGGTAGGAGTTGCCCATGTTGTTGCGGGCGTCGCCGAGGTAGGCGAAGGCGGTCTCGGTCAGGGGGCGGCCGTGGCCGTGCTCGACCATGGTCAGCACGTCGGCGAGCATCTGGGTCGGATGCCAGTCGTCGGTCAGTCCGTTGAAGACGGGCACTCCGGCGTGGGCCGCGAGCTCCTCGACGTCGGACTGCCGGCTGCCACGGAATTCGATGCCGTCGAACATCCGGCCCAGGACCCGGGCGGTGTCCTTGACCGACTCCTTGTGCCCGATCTGCGAGCCGGACGGGTCCAGGTAGGTGGTCGAGGCGCCCTGGTCCGCGGCCGCGACCTCGAAGGAGCAGCGGGTCCGGGTCGAGGTCTTCTCGAAGATCAGGGCGATGTTCCTGCCCTGGAGGCGAGGGACCTCGGTACCGGCACGCTTGGCCGCTTTCAGCTCGGCCGCCAGGTCGATCAGTCGGCGGAATTCCTCGGCGCTGAAGTCCAGCTCCTTGAGGAAGTGGCGGCCCGTGAGGTCTATCGCCATGGGTGGGCTCCTGGTTCGCGGCAGTCGGGACGGACTCGAATCCTGGAAGTGTATACGCACCGACGCATCTCTATGCGAAGCCCTCGGCTCTGCACGGGCCGGCACCTCCTCCTGCACCACTCCAGCGTCACGGATACAGCGTCACGGATCGGCGTCACGCTCCACGAACGGATCCGGGTGCACGCTCAGGCTGCCCCGGGCACCGCGTCCCTCGCCACCGGACAGCTCATACAGCGCGGCCCGCCGCGCCCGCGGCCCAGCTCGCTCCCCGGAATCGTGATCACCTCGATGCCGCGCTTGCGCAGAAAGGTGTTCGTGGTGACATTGCGCTCGTAGGCCACCACCACGCCCGGCTCCACCGCCAGCACATTGCAGCCGTCGTCCCACTGCTCACGCTCGGCGGAGTGCACATCCTGGGTCGCGGTCAGCACCCGGATGTCGGACAGGCCCAGGGCGGCCGCTATGGCACGGTGCATATGCTCCGGCGGATGATCGGTGACCTTGAGGTCCTGGTCGCCCGAGCCCGGCTCGATGGTGTACGAGCGGAGCATCCCCAGCCCCTCGTACTGGGTGAAGGTATCCCCGTCGATCATGGTCATGACGGTGTCGAGATGCATGAACGCCCGGCGCTTGGGCATGTCGAGCGCCACGATCGTGCGCGCGGACCCCGCCGCGAACAGCCCCCGCGCCAGCAGCTCCACGGCCTGCGGAGTGGTCCGCTCGCTCATGCCGATCAGTACCGCGCCACTGCCCATCACCAGGACGTCGCCGCCCTCGATGGTCGAGGGGAAGTCGGCCTGCCCCTCCGACCAGACATGGAAGTCCTGGTCGCGGAAGAGCGGATGGTGGCCGTAGATCGCCTCGTAGTGCACGGTCTCGCGCTGCCGGGCCGGCCAGCGCATCGAGTTGATCGAGACCCCGTCGTAGATCCAGGCGGAGGTGTCGCGGGTGAAGAGGTGGTTGGGCAGCGGGCCCAGCAGGAAGTCGTCGAGATCCATCACATGGAAGCGGACCGAGGTCGGCTCGGCATGACGTTCCAGGAACTCTCGCTTGGTCATGCCGCCGACCAGCGCCTCGACCAGCTCCGGCACCGGCAGCTCGTCGAAGGCCGCCCGCAGATGGTCGGTGGCCAGCGGCCCGTATTCCTTCTCGTCGAAGACCCGGTCCAGGACCAGCGTCCGCGCCTCGGGGATCTGGAGGCTCTCGGCCAGCAGATCCCCGAAGAGGTGCACCTCCACCCCCCGGTCGCGGAGCACATCCGCGAACCCGTCGTGCTCGGCCCGCGCCCGGCGCACCCACAGCACGTCGTCGAAGAGCAAGGCGTCCTTGTTCGAGGGCGTGAGCCGCTTCAGCTCCAGATCGGGGCGGTGCAGGATGACCCGGCGCAGCCGCCCGGCCTCGGAGTCGACTTGGAATCCCATCCACCCATCTTGGCCGCTCGGACGGCTCGGCGGAGGGAGTCGGGGGATGTCGGGTCGGGGGCGGCGGTCCCCCGCCCCCTCCCCTCGCCGCCCTCTGCCCGTCTACAGCCGTGGGTCCACCGGCTCCGACTCCAGCGCGAGCACCGCGAAGACCGCCTCGTGCACCCGCCACAGCGGTTCGCCGTCCGCCAGCCGGTCGAGCGCCTCCAGGCCGAGCGCGTACTCCCGAAGGGCCAGTGAGCGCTTGTGGCCGAGATGACGTACGCGCAGACGCCTGAGGTTCTCCGGGCGGGTGTACTCGGGCCCGTAGATGATCCGCAGGTACTCGCGGCCACGGCACTTGACGCCGGGCTGGACAAGTCGTCCGTCGCCCTGCCGTATCAGCGCCTGTACGGGCTTGACCACCATGCCCTCGCCCCCGTCCGCGGTCAGGTCCAGCCACCAGGCGACACCGGCCGCGACCGACGCCTCGTCCTCGGTGTCGACGATGATCCGCCGGGTCGTGGCGAGCAGTCCGGGCCGGCCCGTGCCGCCCCCGGCCCTCGCGCCGTCCCGGGCCGCCACCGCGGCCTCGGCCGCGATGAGACGGTCGATCAGGGCCAGCTGGTCGGTGTGCGCCAGCCCGGCAAGGCTGCGGCCCTGCACCGCGAGGATCTGGAACGGCGCGAGCCGGACACCGTCCAGCTCACCGAGCCCGGCAAAGCGGTCCGATCCGCCGGACGCCTCTGAGGTGTTCGGCGCGTCCGGTGCCGCCTCGGCGTCCGACCCACCCGACGCACTCGACGCACTCGACGCACCCGACTCATCGGCGCCGTCCGCCGGATCCGTCCCGACGCGCCAGCAGTAGCGCCGGTACGCCTCCGTGAACGCGGCGGCGTCCGCGGCCCGGTCCCGCTGCCGGGTGAGCAGCGGCGAGACCTCGACTCCTCGGGCGGCCGCCGCCTCCAGCGCGCCGAGCACGTCCGGGAACACCGCCCCGGACGCCGCGCCCACGGCCGCGTACTGCTTGCGCAGCAGACCGGTCGCCTTCAGCGACCACGGCATCAACTCGGCGTCCAGCAGCAGCCAGTCGGTCTCCAGCGCCGCCCACAGACCGGCCTCCTCGGCGCAGTCCCGCACCCGGCGCAGAATGCGCTCGGTCGTCTCCGGGTCGTCGAAGAACGGCCGGCCGGTACGCGTGTACAGGGCGCCCGACGCCCCCTTCGGCAGCCCGACGGGGGCACCACCTCCCCTGCCTTCAGCGCCATGGGGGAGCTCCTCGGCCACCGTCTCGTCGCGGCACACCAGGACCACCGCCCGAGACCCCATGTGCTTCTCCTCGCAGACCACTTCCCGCACACCGTCCGCCCGGTACCCGGCGAACGCCTCCGCGGGATGCTCCAGGTAGCCCTCCTCCGCCGAGGTCGCGCACGGCGCCATCGTCGGCGGGAGGTACGGCAGCAGCCGCGGGTCGATCGCGAAGCGGCTCATCACCTCCAGCGCGGCCGCGGCATTCTCCTCCTTGACCGCGAGCCGGCCCATGTACCGGGTCTCCACGATCCGCCGCCCCGCCACATCGTTCAGATCGAGCGGACGGCCGTCCGCCCCGCCGGGCGCCTCGGTCGCGAGTGGCTTGGTGGGCTCGTACCAGACCCGCTCCGCCGGTACGTCCACCATTTCGCGCTCCGGCCAGCGCAGCGCGGTCATCGCCCCACCGAAGACACAGCCGGTGTCCAGACAGAGGGTGTTGTTGAGCCAGGCGGCACGCGGGGTGGGGGTGTGGCCGTAGACGACGGCGGCGCGGCCACGGTAGTCCTCCGCCCATGGGTAGCGCACCGGCAGCCCGAACTCGTCGGTCTCGCCGGTCGTGTCGCCGTACAGCGCGAAGGACCGCACCCGGCCCGACGTCCGGCCGTGGTACTTCTCCGGCAGTCCCGCGTGGCACACCACGAGGCCGCCACCGTCCAGGACGTAGTGGCTGACCAGCCCGCGGAGGAACTCCCCCACCTCGGCCCGGAAGCCGGCATCCTCCTTGTCCAGCTGCTCGATGGTCTCGGCGAGCCCATGGGTGTGCTGGACCTTGCGGCCCTTCAGGTAACGGCCGAGCTTGTTCTCGTGGTTGCCCGGCACACACAGCGCATGCCCGGCTCCCACCATGCCCATCACCAGACGCAGCACCCCGGGGCTGTCCGGCCCGCGGTCGACGAGGTCGCCGACGAAGACTGCCGTACGGCCCTCGGGGTGCACGGCGTCCACGGCCCGGCCGAGTGCGTCGCGCGCGAGCTCATAGCCCAGCCTGCCGAGCAGGGTCTCCAGCTCGGAACGGCACCCGTGGATGTCGCCGATGATGTCGAACGGGCCGGTCAGATGGCGCAGATCGTTGAACCGCCGCTCCGTGACGACCTCGGCGGACTCCACCTCCTCCTGGCCCCGCAGGACGTGCACCTTGCGAAAGCCCTCGCGCTCCAAGTGGCGCAGGGAACGGCGCAGTTCACGCTGGTGGCGCTGGATGACCCGGCGTGGCAGCCCGGCCCGGTCGGCGCGCGACGCATTGCGTGCGGCGCAGACCTGCTCGGGGACGTCCAGGACGATCGCCACCGGGAGTACGTCGTGCTCCCGGGCCAGCCGCACCAGCTGGGCGCGCGCCTCGGACTGCACATTGGTGGCGTCCACGACCGTCAGCCGCCCCGCGGCCAGCCGCTTGCCCGCGACGAAGTGCAGCACCTCGAACGCGTCGCCGCTCGCGCTCTGATCGTTCTCGTCGTCGCTGACCAGCCCCCGGCAGAAGTCGGAGGAGAGAACTTCGGTCGGCCGGAAGTGCCGGGCGGCGAAGGTGGATTTGCCGGAACCGGTGGCTCCGATCAGCACCACGAGCGAGAGATCGGGCACGGCGAGCATGCGCCGCGCGAGCTCGGAACGGGGCTGCGGCGCGGGCTCGCGAGGCGGCTGGGTCCCGCTCTCCTGCCGGTCCTCGTGCGTGTGCTGGTTCTCGTCCCCGTACTCCGTACGGCCGTCCTCCGTCATGCCGCGACCTCCTTCCCGGTCGTCGAAACACCGCTGCCTTCACGGCCGGCGCTGCCTTCGCTGCCGGCGCTGTCTTCGCTACTGCTGTCGGCCCAGCTCCGGCCGTTTTCACGGCTGCGGCTGTCTGCACGGCTACCGCTGCCTTCACGGCTGCGGCTGCCTTCACGACTGCCGCTGTCTTCTCCACTACCGCTGTCTTCACGGCTACGGCCGCTTGCACGGCGGCTGCCGTCGTCCTCACCGGCCATACGGAAGTGTGCGAGCTGGGTGGGCGGGCCGACCTCGGGGTCGTCCGGGCCCACCGGGGCGAAACTCACCTCGTAGCCGTGTCGCGCGGCGACCTCCCGCGCCCACTGCCGGAACTCCTCGCGTGTCCACTCGAAGCGATGATCCGCATGCCGTACCCGGCCGGCCGGCAACGACTCCCAGCGCACGTTGTACTCGACGTTCGGCGTCGTCACCACGACCGTCCGCGGTCTGGCCGACCCGAACACCGCATACTCCAGCGCCGGCAGCCTCGCCGGATCCACATGCTCGACGACCTCACTGAGCACCGCCGCGTCATACCCCTTCAGCCTGCTGTCGGTGTACGCCAGCGACCCCTGTACGAGCCGTACGCGTTCCGACTGCCGCTCGGGCATCCGCTCCAGCCGCAGCCGGCGCCGCGCCTCGTGCAGCGCCCGCATCGACACGTCCACCCCGACGACCTCGGTGAACTGCCCTTCCTTGAGCAGCGCACCGACCAACTGCCCCTGTCCGCACCCCAGGTCGAGCACCCGCGCCGCCTTGGCCGAGCGCAGCACCGCGAGGATCGCCTCCCGCCGCCGGACGGCGAGCGGCACCGGCTTCTCCTCGGTGTCCGCCTCCTCGTCCACCGCGTTGTCGATCTCCTCTGCGGCCACGTCATCCGACTCGGCCAGCCGCTCCAGTTCCAGCCGCTCCATGGCCTGGCGGGTGAGCGACCACCGCCGCGCAAGGTAGCGGCCGACGATCACCCGCTGCTCCGGGTGGCTCTCCAGCCAGCCCTCGCCGGCCCGCAGCAGCTTGTCGACCTCATCCGGGGCGACCCAGTAGTGCTTGGCGTCGTCGAGCACCGGCAGCAGCACATACAGATGCCGCAGCGCCTCGGCGAGCCTGCACTCCCCTTCCAGTACGAGCCGTACGTAGCGCGAGTCGCCCCACTCCGGGAACGTCTCGTCCAGCGGCAGCGGCTCGGCCTGCACCCTCCAGCCCAGCGGCTCGAAGAGCTTGCGCACCAGCTCCGAGCCGCCCCGGGCCGGCAGCACCGGCACCTCGATGCGCAACGGCAGCGTCTGCGCCACCAGCTCGGGCCGTGCGGTGCACTGCCCCTTCATCGCGCTCGCGAAGACGCTTCGCAGCGCCACCGCCAGCAGCGAGGACGCCGCGTACGGCCGGTCGTTCACATACTGGCCCAGCGCCGAATCCGGAGCGCCGGCATGGCCCTTCCCACGGCTCCGGCGCACCAGGGCAATGGGATCGACCTCCAACAGCAGTGCCGCCGTGCACCGTTGAGCGTCAGCCTCGGGGTACAGGACGTGTGCGGTGCCGTGCGACGTCGAGAACTGCTGCGCCTTGTCAGGGTGCTTGTGCAGCAGGAATCCGAGGTCGGTCGCGGGACGGTCGGCGCTGCCGGTGGTGGTTATCGTCAGGAACACGCGTCCGAGTATTGCGGGAGTACGCCTCGATCCACACCGCTTTTCCGACAGCGCCGCCGGCCGTCAGCCCGGCCGTCAATTCAAGGACGGACGTCAGCCCGGATGTCAGCCCAGACGGACGTCAGCCCCGACTTCAGCTCAGACGTCGGTTCGGACGGACGTCAGCCCGGACATCAGCTCTGCCGTCAGCCCAGCTGCGACTGCACCTGCGCCGAGATCAGTTCGAGGTGGTCCAGATCATCCAGGTCCAGCATCTGGAGGTAGACGCGGGACGCACCGATGGCGGCGTACCGCCCGATCTTGTCGACGACCTCGGCGGGCGAGCCCGCCAGGCCGTTGGCCTTGAGTTCGTCCACGTTGCGCCCGATGGCCGCGGCCCGTCGCGCCACCTCGGCATCGTCCCTGCCGACACAGGCCACGAGGGCGTTGGAGTACACCAGCTCATCGCCCTTCCGCCCGGCGGCTTCAGCGGCCGCCCGCACCCGTCCGAACTGGCGCTCACTGTCTTCGAGCGAGGCGAAGGGGATGTTGAACTCATCGGCGTACTGTGCCGCCAGCCGCGGTGTACGTGTCGCGCCGTGTCCGCCGATCAGCACCGGCACCTTGCCCTGGGCGGGCTTGGGCAGCGCGGGCGAACGCTCCAGCTGGTAGTAGGTCCCGTCGTAGCTGAACTCCTTTCCTGCCTCGGTGGCCCACAGGCCGGTGACGATCGCCAGCTGCTCCTCCAGCCGCGCGAACTTCTCCTTGGGGAACGGAATGCCGTATGCCTTGTGCTCCTCCTCGAACCAGCCCGCGCCGAGGCCGAGTTCCACCCGGCCGCCGGACATCTGGTCGACCTGCGCCACCTGGATGGCCAGCACACCCGGCAGCCGGAAGGTGCCTGCCGTCATGAGCGTCCCGAGACGGATGCGCTTGGTTTCACGGGCCAGGCCCGCCAGCGTGATCCAGGCATCCGTCGGACCGGGCAGCCCGTCGACATTGCCCATACGGAGATAGTGGTCCGAGCGGAAGAAAGCGTCAAAGCCAAGGTCCTCGGTAGCTTTGGCGACCTTCAGAAGGGTGTCGTAGGAGGCCCCTTGCTGGGGCTCGGTGAAGATGCGTAGCTCCATACCTCCATCCTGCACGCCGAACGGCGAACCAATCGTCAGAGGCACATCGATGCACTGGGGTCGGGTCAGATCGGATCGGGTCGGGTCAGGTCGGGCCACCCCTGCCCGCGTGGACGGTGCCGGCAGTGGCGACGGAAGGCGCGGCGCGGCACAGTGACCGGCTGGTCCGGTGCGGGCAACACGGACACCGAACGCCGAGGCCCGGGCCCGGGCCCGGGCCCGGGCCCGGGCCCGAACGCCGACTCCGGACGCCCGACACCGCGACATGGGCGAGGCGAGCAGCGGGGTGGCAGCGACCTGGGGTCAGTGGCCTGTGTGGCAGTGGCCTGGGCTGTGAGGGTGGGTGGCAGTGGCATAGCGGTGGCGATGGCATGCCGGTCGTGGACGAGACGGGCCAACCGCAGCGGGGGAAGCAAGCGTGACGGCGAGCGCGCGCGGGGGCGTGGCGTGGCCTGACACGGGGGCGTGGGGGCGAGGGCGTGGGGTGTGGGGGTTGTGGCGTGTGGGCGTGATCGTCCCCGGCACGCCGTCGGTGAAGCACCGCCAAGCGCATTCCTGCCGCACGGAGGCGGTCGAGTCTGTGTTCTCTCTGCTTCAGGCAGGATTCCGGTCGCGCACCTCCAGCCTCTCCAATATTCCGGCCACGCGATCTCTCGATTCGTCGACCGTGTCCATCGCCTCGACGCAGGTCCAGTACATCCCCTCCTCGTCGGCGAGCAGCACCACGCCCACCAGTGCTTCGCATACTTCTCGCAGCAGCCGGCACAGGCCGGTTAACGCCTCTTTGACATCGCATACTTCAGACAGCTGCGCCGCCCGCAGCCCGCCGGTGACCGATGCCGGGCACAGCAGTCCCCCGCTGAACCGCCCGCCCGCGTCGCCCAACCCTCGCGCTCTGGACCGCACTTCGTACGGCCCGAATATCGCGAGATGGCTGCCGACCGCCTCCGCCAAGGCCTGCGCCTGCCATGCCTCGACGATCACTCCCTGCACTGTGTGCGCCTCCGCCAGACCGCGCCGACTGGCTGCAATGATCCGCACCGCGTCCATCCGCTCCCTCCTTCCCTCATCATTCGCATGCACCCTGCACTCTTTCCACTACCCAGAGTGAGGGTGAACACCCAAAAAAGCCAGGGGAATTCGCAAATCTGTGGACAAGCAAGGCGATGTGGAAAGATCCATGACTCCATAGAGTGACAAAGCGCGCCCGCACCCCCGCTCCATCCCCTCGCACCACAATGTCCCCACCCGTCACACCCCCTGCACAAGTCACGTGAAACGCCCGAAGGGGGCACCCAGGAACCGCCGGCGATCGACAGGCACGGCCGAAGAGCGCCGGGGCGGAGGCCGACCGCCCCCGCCCCGCAGCCCCCCGCCGGCCCCCGCCCGCCGCTACGCCCCCTCGCCCCTACTCCTCACCCTCCCGCGGCCGGTCGGGCCGCGCCGAGCGGACCGCCGGGAAGCGCGACTCATTGCGCTCGATCTTCGCGGCGAGCGCCGCCAGGGCGTCGATCCCCAGCGCCTCGCAGAACTGGAGCAGATACGCCAGTACGTCCGCGACCTCGTCCTCGACCCGGCCGGCCTTCCGCGGGTCGGACATCACCTTCGCCGACTCCTCCGGCGTCAACCACTGGAAGATCTCGACGAGTTCAGCGGCCTCGACGCTGAGCGCCGCGGCCAGGTTCTTGGGCGTGTGGTACTGCTGCCAGTCCCGCGCGGCCGCGAACTCGGCCAGGCGTCGCTGTAGCGCTTGAAGATCCTCACTCATGCCTCTAGGTGTAGCACCTGTACGCCGGGCAGCCCCTCGGCGACCGCGGGGTCACGCACCGTCCCCAGCAGCCGCACATGCCCGCGCTCGGCCATCCGTACGGCCAGCGACACCAGCTCACGTGCCTGTCTGCGGTCCATACAGCGATCCATCCCGTCCGCCATCACCGTCATCTGCTGATGGGCCGACGGCACCTCCCCGACCGGATCCATGGCCAGCACACCCGGCCCGGTGAGCAGTACCAGCGCCAGCGCGACGAACCGCAGCTCGCCATCGCCGAGCTGCTCGACGGGCAGCTCCCCCAGTTCGCCGCGGTCCAGGACGGCTCGCACACCAGCCGCACCCACTGCCCCCGACCCGGCCTGCGGACCTGCCGAACCACCGCGTCCCTCCGCCCCAGGACCGGCGGCGGCCCCTTCTCCCGGCTCGGCGGGCTGCCGCGGCACCGCACGCAGCCCCTCGACGGGGCCGGCACATGCCTCCCGTACGGACGCGACCAGCACCGCATGCCGCCGGGCGCACTCCCGGCTCGTACGGTGCAGCACCGTGGGCAGATTGTCGCAGGCCGACCGCAACCGCCCCTCGTCGCGCGGCTCCCCCGCCTCACGGCCCCAGCCGCCCGCCCCACCGGCGCCTCCGCTCCCCTTGCGCCCCGCACCCCAGACACCGGCAGCTCCTCCTGCCGCCCCCGCCCCGCCGGACCCTCCCGCTTTCCCCGGGCCGCTCACCGGTTTCCCGCGCCCGGCCCCCGAGCCCCCGCCTCGGGCGTTCCCACGAACCCCGGCAGCACGCCCCGCACCACCCCCACCATCCGTACCGCTTCCGCCACCCTCACCGGCCGCGGCACCCAGGCCGCCCGCCCTCGCTCCGCGCATGACCTCCGGCCTCGGGTCGCACACGAACGCCGACCGCAGCGCGACCACGACCTGTTCCGCCGCGGCCAGCACCAGCCGCTGCCCCGCCGTCTTGCCCGCGACGCGCAACGGCAGCAGAGACGTGCCGAGCCGGTCGTCGGGCAGCGGGGCGCGGGTCACCGGAGTCGCGCCCGCGGTATGCCAGGCGGCCTGGACCGCGGGGCGGGTGGGGTCGGTGAGGGCGGTGGTCAGCAGGGTCTCGCCGCCGCCGGTCAACCGCTCACCGACGATGCGCAGTTCCGGCTCGGCCTGTACGGCGAGATCGAGGCTGACGGGACCGGCCGGGCCGTCGACCGTGCACCCGATACGGAAACCGCGGCGCCCCTGTTCGTCGGGACGCGCCCCGGCCGGCACACATGCCGTCGGGCTGCCCGCCACCTCACCCACTGCCCGTGCGAGCGACTCCCCGCTGCCGAGCCTGGCGAGAATTTCGTACGCCTGAAGCGCACTGGACTTGCCGCTGCCGCTCCCGCCACTCAGCAGGGTGAGCGGGGTGAGCGGCAGGGTGACGCCGCGATGGGACTTGAAGGCGGACAGCCGTAACTCCGTGACCGCCGGTCGCACACTGTCGGAATTCATGCAGGGACGCTATGCAGCGCCCCACCCGGAGAACCGTTACGCCTAACAGCTCTTCCTACGAACGGGGGACAGTTCCGACCGCCTCTTCCGCCACCTCGGTGCCGACCGGGGCCAGCAGGAAGACATTGGTGTCGACGCGGTGCATCCCGCTGCCGAGTCCGAAGACGACTCCGCTGGAGAAGTCCAGGATGCGCTTGGCGACATCGCTGTCGGCGCTGCTGAGGTCCAGCAGGACCGGGATCTGCGCCATCAAGTACTCGGCGACCTCACGGGCGTCCGCGAAGGTCTGGACGCGGATGACGATGAACCTCCGCGCCTCCTGTGCCGGCTCCTCCTCGGGGAGGGCACGGTGGTCGGGCCAGGAAGGCCATCCACTGCTGCCGCGGAGCGGGACGACCTCGGCCAGCCCTTCCCACTGCTCGTCGGTGGCATCGGGGCCGTTCACCGAATCACCTCACCCGGGAGAGCGCTGGCTGTCTGCGGTATCTGCATCGCACAATTCTAGAGATAAACATACAAAGCTCGGCGGACGCGACACACGCCGCGCCACGCCCCGTTCCATCCTGCACCATGGCCGCTGACCTGTTCCGACATCCGCGGCAGATATCCTCCGTCGAGATTCTGTGTGCCTGTTCATCCCTACTGTGACGGAGGTTGGTGCTGTCGTGGGCTCTGAGCCTCCCGGCCGGCGGCCGCGTGGTCTGCGCGGCCTGCGCAAGCCCGCCAAGAAGCGGCCCGCCGGGCCCCCGCCCCCCGAGGTCACGGAGGACTCCGACACGGCGGAGCCACCGGCCGAAACCACCAGCAGCGTCATCAACGCCGTCCTCTACCGCGACGGACGCCGCGTCAGCACCCATGACACGCTCGCCGAGGCCTTCCGGCAGCAGCGCGCCACCTCCGGCACCCTCGCCTGGATCGGCCTGCACCGCCCCAGCCGCGACGAACTGCTCACACTCGCCTCGGAGTTCGACCTCCACCCGCTCGCCGTCGAGGACGCCCTGGAGGCGCATCAGCGGCCGAAGCTGGAGCGCTACGGCGGCACCCTCTTCGTCGTCCTGCGCGCCGCGCGCTATCTCGACGACCCGGAGGAGGTCGACTTCGGCGAGCTGCATGTGTTCGTCGGCCGGGACTTCGTGATCACCGTGCGGCACGGCGGCGCCCCCGACCTGACGGCCGTACGCAGGCGCATGGAGAACACCCCCGAACTCCTCAAGCGCGGTCCCGAAGCCGTCCTCTACGCCATCCTCGACGCCGTCGTCGACGGCTATGAGCCGGTCGTCGCCGGCGTCCAGAACGACATCGACGAGATCGAGACGGAGGTGTTCGGCGGTGACCCCCGGGTCTCCCGCCGCATCTACGAACTCTCCCGCGAGGTCGTGGAGTTCCAGCGCGCCACCCGCCCGCTGAACGGCATGCTGGAGGGCCTGACCGCGGGCTTCGAGAAGTACGCCATCGACGAGGAACTCCGCCGCTATCTGCGCGATGTGGCCGACCACGTACTGCACACCACGGACCGCGTGGACGGCTTCCGGCAGGCGCTCCAGGACATCCTCACCGTCAACGCGACGCTGGTGAACCAACAGCAGAACGCCGAAATGCGGGCCCTGGCCGAGGCGGGCTTCGAACAGAACGAGGAGATCAAAAAGATCTCCTCCTGGGCGGCGATCCTGTTCGCGCCCACCCTGGTGGGGACCATCTACGGCATGAACTTCGACAGCATGCCGGAGTTGCACTGGGTGCTCGGATACCCCTTCGCCATCGTTCTGATGGCGATTGTGTGCACCAGTCTGTACCTCATCTTCAAGCGGCGGGACTGGCTCTGAGCAGCCGTTGAGAGGGCCTCGTGCGACGCGCAAGGCGAAGGATGCGCGCGAGAGCTCACGACTGCCTCAGAGGGTGGGGGAATCTCTTGTAGCAGGGGCCCGTTACGCGTCCTCCTTCAGGATCACCAGCTCGCCTTTGCCGATCGGGGAAAGGGAGCTGAGGTAGCCGTCCGAGGCCGCGACCAGCCGGTTGAAATCCTCCATCTGGTGGGCGTGGGAGATCGCGTTGTCGACCACGAGCAGGTGGCCGTCCGCGAGGATCCGCTGGAGCGAGGGCCACCAGTCGGCGTACTGTCCGCGATCGCTGTCCAGAAAAATGAAGTCGTACTCGCCCGCCTCGCACGTCGCGATGAATCGGCCGGCCTCGTCCTCGATCTGCTGAATGCGGGGACCGAGCCCGGCCCGCTGAAAGTTCCGCTCGGCCATCGCGCGCTTGTGAGGTGCCTGTTCGATGGTGGTGACCGTGCCGTCCTCGCCCACGGCATCGGCGAGCCACAACGTCGAGTAGCCGTTCGACGTCCCGATCTCCAGCACCTTCTTGGCCTTGGATGCCTTGACAAGCAACGCGAGGAACACGCCGGTGTCGTGCGTGATGTTCAGCATCTTCCGGCTTCGGTCGTCCGTCGCCGCATCGTTGGTACTGCCGAATTCCTCCAGCTCACCCAGCAGTTCGGCGAGACCGTGATCCATGGTGGGTCCTCTCCTTGCTTCATGAAGCCTCATCAGCCGACCAGGCTCTGTACCGCGACATACAGGCCGAGGAGCAACAGGGCGACACACAGTACTGTGCGAAACTTTTCCTCGGAGATCCTCTGGCGAATCCGGTTGCCGACCGACATCCCGAGAAATGCCGGGGCCAAGGCGGCGGCCGACATGACGCCGAGATTCATGCTGAGCAGGTCCTGCGTCCGCAGCGACCATGCCAGGCCAACGGTGGAGAGCGTGAAGAGGATCCCCATGCTCTGCACCAGTTGGTCGCGCAGCAGCCCTATGGATTGCAGATAGAAGACTCCTGGGACGGCTGACGAGCCGGTCATTCCGGTGAGGAAGCCGTTGGTGGCTCCGAAGACCACACCCGCGGGGTGGTGCCACCATCTGTCTCTGATGTTCACCCGGAGCTTGAACAGCCCGAGCAAGCCGTACACCGCGAGCCCCAGGCCGAGCAGAGCGGACATCACATCGGCCCGGAAGTAGCTCAGGGTGAACGCACCCGAGACGGTGAAGAGCGTGGCCGCCAGGAGAAACGGCCATGTGAGCCGAACGGCTTCCCGGCCGTGACCACCGCGCGACGCCTGAAGCACGTTGGTCAGAAACGTCGGAATGAGAATCAGCGCCTTCGCGGGGTGGATCCCGACCGTCGCGGCGAGAATCCCGAGGACGACGGGCGGCAGGCCGAGCCCGGTCAAACCCTTGATCAACCCACCCGCGAAGAACGTCAGAACAATCAACGTGACGGTGGCCACGTCGAAGGAGAGCAGGGCCGTGTCGGTCAAGAGTTACGGCCACTCCGCGGGTGCGCGGTCTCCAACCCACGGGAGGCGAAGCACCGCAGTGCCGCCACGACGTCGGCCTGCTCCTCCGAGTCCAGGACCTCGGGCTTGTCCTGTTCGAAGTGATCGGCGAGTTTGCTGATGTCGCTCTTGCGATCCTGGATATAGACGGCACCGCCCGTGACCTGCGTCGCGGTGCGCTCGGCGAACTGCCCCGCGATGTCCTTGGCGGCCGGGACGAAATTGATGTCGAAATCGCCGATCTGGAGCAGGACGTAACGTGAGGGCGTTCCGACAGGTGCGCCGTTGACGAACCTGTGCTTGCTCGGGTGGGGAACCTGGAACACCTGATCCGGATGGACGGTGAACACCTCGTCCGTATCCGGCAGTTCGATCGTGATCTGACCCCGTGAGCAATACATCATATCGGACACTTCATTATGGAAGTGATAGGGGACAGCCTTGTGGTCGAGATTGAACAGGCTGACCCGCAGGCCGTCCTGATAATGGAACTCTTTCATCTCCATTGTTCAGCTCCCTGTCTCGCTGGTGACCAACCCGGGGCCGTCGACGACGGCGGATCGTGCGGTGACGGACGCCGCGGCGTCGAGCCACTCGTCGGCAACCCGCTCGGCCGCCTCGACGAATGCGCCGGCAAAATTGTGTTCGTGCTGCCAGAACCTGACGGGCGAACCGTAGGAGGTGAGATACGGCGACGGAACGCACCCGCCGCCCGTCCGCCTCAGCACCCGATACCCGCCGTGGGCGTCGAGCGCGATGCCGCCCGTGACGTATCCCCCTTCCTCGTGCGGGACGATCTCGCCTCGCCGCAGAAGGTTCTGCACCAACGGTGACGGATGGTTCTCCATGCTGAAGTCCTGCCCGCTGGCCCGGATCACGCAGTCCGCCCGCAGGGTCGACTGCCGGCCCTCGTCGGTCCGGTGGGCGATCCGGAAATCACCGTCTTCCCCCACTGCTGTGTGCGGCGCGTCATAGCCCTGCTTGACGGTCGTCAATACTCCGGCGTCCATCAAAGCAAGGAGCTTTTCCGCGTTGGCGGACGGCATCGGCACGGCCGTCCGAATGAAGTGGGTGTCGAGCAGACGGTCGTACGTAGCCTTGTCAGACGCTTCGAGCTGGTTGTAGAAGCGCATCCTCCGCGCTTTCAAGGCAATGGTGTAGACGAGGTTGCCGGTGTACGAGTCCCGGAGATCGCTCGTGAGTTTTTCCTTGGCGGAGTGATAGCGGGGGTTTTTGATGTCGTTCCAGCCCACTGCCCCCGCAGTTGCCCGGCGCAGGTCCTTGTCCAAGAGCTCCAGAATGCGCTCGATCTTCAGATGCCCTTGGTGTTCGCGCCGGATCTCCGCGAGGCGCTCCTCCGTGAGATGGCGCGGCTCGTACGGTGCGAGCGGCCCCCGAACGGGAGAGAAGAACCCGCTGCGCGATCCGGCGACAATGTGCAACGGCTCTTCGCCGGCCCGCGTCGCCGGCTGGTACGACGCGATGTGACCGTCGTCGGTGTAGGTGAACTCGCCGTCACCGCACAAGGTCATGATGGCGTCGATGCCGCTCGGGCCCATCCCCTGAACGAACACACGGGGCCGCTCGCCGCGTGCGCGTCGCGACCGGACGCGTTCGGCGACGGCGGAATTCACCGCGTCCGGCGGATAGGGCGAGGTGAGGTATCCACCCTCTCCGGAAAGCGGGTCGGTCGCCTTGGACTGCCAGTGACCGGTGCTCAGCAGGACGCGGTCGATCCCGTCCACGGTGAACTCGTGGTCGGTATCGAGGCTACGGAGGGAGAGGGCGAAACCCTGCTCCGTCGCGCAGCCGTCGACGGCCTCGTGGCGCACGTACTGCTGAGTGTCGATGCCATGCGCACGGGCCCGCTCGACGGCCTCCTGGAACCGCTTTTCGAGATACCGGCCGAACAACGCACGCGGATAGAACTCGCCGTTGTCGGGCTGCCATTCACTGAGCTCGATGCCGGGGTGGGTCTCCAGGACCAGCTCCGGATGATCCCTGATGAGCCATGGTTTGCTCTCGGCCAGCCAGTCGACGAAATCATTGCCATGGATCCCCATGGTGCTCGCCTCGTTGTTGCACCGGTGCGCAAGCTGGACGTTGTCTTTCGCGTAGGGATATCCCGGCCCGTTCACCGGCCCCCGCTCCACCGTGACGATCGTGACGGCCGAGGGGGAGAGCGAGGGCCTACGGCGTGGATCGGTGAGTCGTTGCACCACATGCCACAACGCGCAGGTGCCTGCGAAACCTGTGCCGATGATGCAGTAGGTGATGCTGCCCCTCATCTTGGCATTCAGGTCAGGACTCCAAGCGTGTGAGGGCGCGCCTGATACGTATGCCGGCCTTGCTCACGAGCGCACCCGTCCGGCCGCAGTTGATCCGCACGAGGTGATCCAGGGAGTGGCCCTCCGCGAAATGGCTGCCGCAGATCGTGGCGACCTTCGCCTCGTCCAGCAGAAACTGATCGGCCTTGCTGTAGCCCTGCTTCTGGTAGGCGTCGGCGTAGCTCGAAAAGTCGACGAAGAGGAAGTAGCCCCCTTGGGCAGGGCTGATCTTCAACGAGGGGACGGCTTCGAGCTCGCGCAGCATGGTCTGGAGATTGGTCCGCGCCGCCTTCGCCCTGGCGGCCGCCACCTCGTCCATTTCCGGCTGCAAGGCGATGTGCGTCGCGATCTGCCCGTAAGTGGAGGCGAACGAGGTGAGGTTGACCTGTGCGCGCGCCGCCGCGTCCACGATGTCCGGCGGACCGCAGAGGTAACCGATCCGATCGCCGTGCATGCCGTACGTCTTGCCCGGTCCGGTCACTGACAGCGTCCACGGCCGCATGGAGCAGCGGCTGCCGTCGGCGAGCGGAACATCGAGGGCGGCAAACGTCTTGGCGCGGGCCCCCACGATATGAGCCTCGTAGGGAGAGTCGAACAGGACATGGACCGGGCTCTCGCCGCGTGACTCGCGCCGCGCATTGTGCCGGGCGACGACCTCGGCCAGCGCCGACAATTCCTCGGTCGAATAGACCTTGCCCGTCGGGTTGATGCAGTCGCCGAGCACGACAATCTTGGTTCGCTCCGAGAGCGCACCCTCAAGAGCCGGCGCCGTAAGGCCGTCCTGCGCCGTGACCAGGACGGTCTGCGGAATGGCTTCGTGCAGCCGCACCATGTCCGAGTAGTGCGGCCAGTTGGGGACAGGGATCACGACTTCGTCGCCCGGGTTCAGCAGGGCATGGAAGAGTACCGAAATCGAACCCTTCACACCGCCCGGCGTGACCATGATTTCACGGTCCGGGTCGTACGCGATTCCGTGGAGGCGAGCCACACGCGCGGCCACGGACTCCAGCAGGAACGGAAACCCCTTGATGGGCGCAAAGGCATGAATCGTGCCGGACTGCTTCTCCACGAACTCGGTCACACCTCGGTCGATCCGGGGATCGGTCGGTGTGTCCAGCGCGCCGATGCTGAGGTCGATGATCTGCTCGTCCTCGGGGAGCACCTTGTTGAGCGCGACGATCTTCGCCGCGGTTCCGTGAGTCACCGATTCTGGAATGCTCAGAACGGCATCGGATATGCCACGATTCTTCTGCACGGTCGGCCGAGTCACCTCTCCCCGCTAGGAATTCAACTTGCGGACGGCCTTGTGCATCGCGTTCCACATTTCCTGTTGTATCTTCAGCGTCTCGTTCGCGCCGTAGGCGATCTCGGCGACGTCGGCGTCGGTGCGACAGTTGTTCTGGACGCACTTCTTCGCGTCGGCGGCATGGCGTTCCTCGACGCCCTCATCGCCGACGTGGACGTTGAAGTAGATCTCGACGTTGTTGACGAACTCGGATTCCGGCTGCTTGTTGTTGCTGTTGCGGAACGCCGTACGGCAGACCTGAAGCATCCTGTCGGCGTGGGACTCCAGGGCCATCGCGACGCCCAGCATGCGGTGGTAGTTGGCGCCCAGCAGCTCCCGGGTGCGCTCGCGGTACGCGAACGTCTCCGGGATGACCAGGTCGCTGTTGCGCGCATCCTTCACGAGTAACGGCGCCAGGCCGAACTCCACCTTGCCATGTAAGTTGTGGGCGTTTTCCATCAACACCTCATGGCAATGGGCGGCCTCGCCGTTCCCGGCCTCCTCGTTGAGGATGAAGGAGAACAGGACCAGCGTGTCCCGATCGTCGTTGGCTGCCGCCTGGGCGCACACGTGGGCGATGCCCTTGACCGTGCCCTCGGTGCGCTGGAAGAAGTTCGCCCGGTGGAAGTCGTAGGTGGCGCTGTTCCATGGCGAGTTCTTCAGGAACGTGAAGTAGTCGTTGTCGTAGACCGGGTGCCGGTCCAGCTCGTCCATGAGCGACGCGACTTGATCGTGAAGTGCAGTTGCCGTGATTGTCGTCATCTTGCTTCACCCCAGTTCACACAGGTGTGGATCGTGGTCAATAAGATGGTCAAAATTGACGCACCGATCCACTGGATAGATGCCCTTACGACGTCTTCGATTGCGCTTGATCACTCTTCGCGAGCCATCGTGGCGGCCCTGCCGAAAAAACGCGAGAGCTCTCCCGCGAATTCATCCACCTCGTACGACGAGAATCGTTCGGACTCACGGGAAGCAGATCTCAACCCGCGGCCGAGAGAAGGTCACTCACTCTCCCCGCGCACCGCACTGCGTCGAGAAAAAGATGAGACCCGGAATCGGACAGGACCGAAGAAACCTACAGGCCTCTCCCCCGGTGAAGGCAGACAAATCGCTGAACGTATATCCACCCTCCAGGTGAGCCACGATGACCACCCCGGCGTTCGGTCGTGATCCATGATTGCCTAAAGGTTGATTCGGGGACAGTCTTTACCGGCCACTTGTCGAGAGCCGGACCACTACCCATGGTCACGGTTCAGTTACTCGGCCGGGAACGTCGGTACGGGGTAACCGGAGGGCCACGATGGTGCGGCAGTGGCGGCTGGGGCCGCGCTGCCCCAGGAAGAACCGCCCTCTGAGACTCCGGTGCGCCGGGTACCGGGTCATGACATGACGGCGAACTCCGGGGGACCCGGTCCTGCATGACCGGAAGTCATAGTCGGCTTGAAGTAAGCAGTCCGGGCCCGAGAGATCGCCTCTCGGTTGGAGCGGTTCGGCGATCGCACCGTGAGAGAGAGCCCCAGTGGGACCGCACCTTCCCGGCCCTCGCTTCCCTCCCGTCGGCGTCGGGGCGGCTTCCCCGCAGGTGAAACGCCACTCGGGCCGGACCCCTGGCAGGGGCCGGCCCGAGTGACCGTGGTGCGGTGTCCGGCTGTTACTACGGCCGGACGAGGAGGATCGAGTTGATCGGCGTCAGGTTCTTGTCGACGTAGTAGCCGGGCTGGAGGTAGCCCTGGCAGTCCCCCGTGCCGTTGTAGCCCGTGCAGGTGCGAGCCGTCGCGCCCCCGGTCTGGTTGTTCAGGACGTAGTGCTGCCCGACCTGGTTGTTGAGGTTGTGGGCGCCGTAGCTGTAGAAAGCGAGCGACGGGCGGTCGCCGTTCCAGCCGGCGTTCTGCGGGTAGACGCAGACGGCGCCGGACGGACAGCCGTGCAGACTGCCCGCGGCCTGGGCCGCGTTGGCGCTGGTGGCGCTGACCGTGGTCAGGGCGCCGGCGGCGAGCGCCAGAGCGGCGGCGGCCTTGGTGAACTTTCGCATGGTGTTCCCCCTAGTGATCCGGTGGCGTGACGTGCCGTGCAGACCCCGGCCGTATGCGGCGCGAAGGGCTGTACTGCCGTCGCGTCAGGCAGTTTGCCCGGGGTGCCCGGGCCGCACCATCTATTCGGTCTGGACCGAAATCGGGGGCCGAAGAAACTGGGCCTGTGGTAACCGGGGTGGTCGTCGGGCGGCAGTGCCCCTAAAGGACGTCTCCCCATCAGGGGGCTGGACGGCACGTTGGCAGGTTGTCGCCGCGTGCTCCATGAGCAGCGTGGATGCGGTGACGCCCCCCATATAGTCGGGCTCATGAGCGAGGGGGAGAAGAACGAGTGGCGTAGCCGTCAGGCAGTCCGGGTCGGGCTGTTCGTGTGCGGTGTACTGCTGGCCGGTGTCCTGGTGTTGAGCGTGGCCTGGTGGGTCGGCTGGTGGACCCCCGGATTCGGGTGGCTGTCGGCGAGGCTGGCGGCGAAGGCGGTCGTCGGTCTGTGTCTGGGGTTCGCGGCGCTGGTGGCCTGGGTCAAGAAGCGTGCGTGAGGCCGGTTTCCGGCGACCCGCCGTGCCGGCCGGGCGCGCCCGTAGCGACCCGGGAAGGACCGGCGCGGACGTTACGGCCTGCGCAGAAGGGTGATGCCGTCCTCCTCGGCGACCTGGACGTAGCCGTGGGCGCGGTAGAGACGCAGCATGCGGTGGGTCAGGTCCACCGGACAGGGGGTTTTGACGGTCGGGTCGTGGCGGTCCGAGACCACCCAGCGCGGCGGATCGGCGGGGAGTGCGGTCGGTGCGGCGGGGTCGGGGCCGGTGCCGAAACAGACCAGGCTGACGGTGACACGTCCGGTCAGCATCGGGGCCAGCCGGTTCGAGGAGGCGACGGTGTCCCCGTCGGGAATACGGGCCAGCAGGCGCTCCGCCGTACGGACATGGGCCGGGGTCCGCCAGGCCGAGGGGAGGACCAGGTCGTGGAGCGGATAGACCGCGGCCGTGACCACGGTGAAGGCGGCGGAGAACGCCAGGATCTTCCGGCGTCTGCGGGGCGGCACCACATCCGGCCGCCGGTGGAGCACATCGATGAGCCCGGCGAATACGATCGGCATCAGGATCGCGTTGTAATGGAAATTCGGCTGCCAGTAGTGCTCGTTGCCGGCCAGCAGTCGCCACGCGAGGGTGGGCACGCACAGCAGCGTCAGCGGGGAGCGCAGGCCGAAGAATGCGGTGGGTGCGGCCAGCATGAACAGCAGCAGCCATTTCATCGGCGGCCAGAGCAGGTGCAACCCGGCGGACGCGAGGCCGGCGAGGCCGCCGGACGGCGATGCCTCACCCGGCATTTGATGCCAGTAGTCGAAACCGCCGCGGGGATTCATTGCGGGCAGCAGAACGAGAATCTCCACCGCCGTGCCCAACACGCCGAGGAGAGCGACCGCGATGCCGAGCAGGAACGGGAATCCTCGCCGCGCCGTGGGGTGTTGGCGGCGCTCGCGTAGTCCCTGCCAGGCGATATAGCCACCGATTGCGGCAAGGGTGAGTCCCAGGTCCTCTTTCACCAAAAGCAGCGGGAGCGCCCAGGCGGTCGCCGCCCACCAGCGCCGCTGACCGAGCGCGGTGACGCTGAAAGCGAGAAGCGGTACCGCGAAACAGATTTCATGGAAGTCCTTGGTGACTCCCGCGGCGAGGCCCCACGAGGCGCCCAGCCCGCAGCCCACCGCCAGGCCGGTGAGCGGTCCGACGGCCCGGTGCGCCCAGCGGGTGAGCGGGAGACAGGCCAGCGCCATCAGCGCGGCCTGCACCACGAGCAGCGTGACGGCACTGGGGAAGACCCGGTAAATGGGGGCGATGAGCGCCAGGATGGGGTGGAAGTGGTCTCCGAGGAGAGGGAAACCCGGGCCCTTGAGCTCCACGATCGGAGCCTGGCCGTGCGCGTAGGCACGGATCGCCTGCTCGAATATTCCCAGGTCGTACCCGGCATTGAGCATGCGGTCGTTCCGAAGAACGGACACCACGGTGTACACCACAAAAAATACCGCGGTCAGGGTCCAGCCCATGGCTCGTGGGCCAGGCAGGCGCTTCCTGAACGCGGCGGCAAAATCCGATACATGACGGTCCGAGGGTATTCGGCTGAACCACGTTCCCCGTATCCGCTCCACCGTTTCCACTTTCGCACCAACCGTCATCGACTCGTGACTCGGAAAATCAACACGCTGTACTGCTCCGGCGGAGAGACGGAAGGCGGCCGGGCAAGCAGACCTTCCGACGGCCTTCCCCATGCCTACTGGCCGGATACGGGCCGGATGCGGGCCGAATAGCGGCCGAATTCACTCCCGCCCCTGCCTGTCCGGACGGCGATACGACCGCAGGAACACATCTCGCGTGAGTGTAACGCCGGGCCTTGGAAGGTGAGTTCCTGGAAGGTGAGCCCAGAGACGACGGCAGTACGCGCTTATCCGTGCGCAGTCAGAACGGGGCGACGTGCCGCGTCCGGGATGACGTGGTGTCAGCGGGCGAGGCGGCCCAGGAGTGAGGAGGCCGCGACGATGCCCAGTGCGGCGGCCACCGCCAGGACGATGAAGTCCAGTACCAGATGGGCGTGGGTGCCCAGGAGAAGGCCGCGGAGGGCATCGACCTGGTAGCTCAGGGGGTTGATCCTGCTGACCGTCTGGAGCCAGCCGGGCATGATCGCCACCGGGTAGAGCGCGTTGGAGGCGAAGAAGAGCGGCATGGTGATGGCCTGACCGATGCCCATCAGGCGGTCGCGGGTGAGCACGATCCCGGCGATCGTCATGGACAGACAGGAGAAGAAGGCCGAGCCGAGGATCACGGCGACGCCGACGCCGAGCAGCCGTAGCGGGTTCCAGGTCATGGCCACGCCGAGCAGCGCAGCGATGACGATCACCACGACGGCCTGGATCAGCGCTTTCACCCCGGAGGCGAAGGCCTTGCCGGTGATCAGGGCGGAGCGCGGGGTCGGCGTGACGAGCAGCTTGGTGAGGATCCCGGCGTCCCGTTCCCAGATGATCATGATGCCGTAGAAGATCGCGATGAACATGGCGGACTGGGCGATGATGCCGGGCGCCAGATAGTCGATGTACGGGGTACCGCCGGTCGGGATGGCCTTGATACGGGTGAAGGTCTCGCCGAAGACCAGGAGCCACAGGGCGGGCTGGACGGCGCGGGTGTAGAGCTCGGTCCGGTCGTGGCGCAGCTTTTGCAGTTCGACCACGCACATCGCGACGACTCTGGCGGGCAGCACCCGCCAGCCTGTGCGGGCGCGCGGCGGAACCAGCAGCAGGTCCAGTTGGCCGGGGCCGGTGGCCGGGTCAGCCGACTCGGTTTGCGGTGCGGCGGGTGCTTCGGACATCGCGGAAGTCTCCTGACTGCTCGTCGAGGCCGCTGCCGGCGACGTCCCGGAAAACGTCCTCC
Organism: Streptomyces sp. MCA2; assembly: GCF_023544705.1. Lineage (NCBI taxonomy): Bacteria > Bacillati > Actinomycetota > Actinomycetes > Kitasatosporales > Streptomycetaceae > Streptomyces > Streptomyces sp. MCA2. The sequence continues at coordinate 40,928 of NZ_JAMJFM010000003.1, read as the reverse complement.
AGCGTCGGCACCGCGTCGGACGAGGGCGATGGGGCCGATGAGGGAGAGGAGGAGGTGGAGAGGGCGGAGGCCGATGAGGGGGCGGCAGCCTGTTCGGGGGTGGGGGTGGCTGAGGTGCCGGGGACCGGGGGCGGGGCGGGCGAGGTCAGGGCCGCGCGGCGGCGGGCGCGCAGGGCGGACCGGAGTTCGTCGGGGGTGCCCAGGGCGCGGATCCGGCCGCGGTGCATCAGGGCGAGGCGGTCGCAGTACTGGTCGGCCTCGTCCATGTAGTGCGTGGTCACCAGCACGGTCATGCCGGTGGCGGCCCGTACGGCATTGATGTGTTCCCAGACACTGGTGCGGGCGATCGGGTCGAGGCCGATCGTCGGCTCGTCGAGCATCAGCAGGCGGGGCGCGCTGACCAGCGCCTGGGCGAGTTCGAGGCGGCGGATCATGCCGCCGGAGTACGTCCCGGCGAGGCGCCCGGCCGCGTCGGTGAGGCCGACCGCCTCCAGTGCCTGGTTGACACGTGCGGCGCGCTCGCGACGGGCGACGTCGAAGACCCGGGCGAACAGAGTGACGTTCTCGCGGCCGGTCAGTCCGGCGTCCGCGGACAGCTGCTGCGGCACATATCCCAGCAGCCGGCGCACCGCCATCCGCTCCTTCGCCGCGTCGTGCCCGAAGACCCGCACCATGCCGGCCGGGACGGGCAGGAGGGTGGTGATACAGCGGATCGCGGTGGTCTTGCCCGCCCCGTTGGGGCCGAGCAGGCCGAAGACCTCGCCGGGGCGGACGGAGAGATCGACGCCGTCCACGGCCCTGGTCTCACCGAAGGCGTAGCGCAGGGCCCGGCAGGTCACGGCGTCGGGGGCGGTCGCGTCCGGGCCGGGGACGCTCGTGTGGGGGCCGGGAGCGGTCACGTCCGGGCCAGGGACGCTCGCCTGTGGGCAGGGAGCGGTCGCGTAGGGGCCGGAAGCGGTCACGTCCGTACCGGTGGCCTCCGCACCAGTGGCGTCCGTACCGGTGGCGTCCGGGACCGGGGCATCCGGTGTGGGCGGACCGCCCGTCGGCCCGGCGGCGGGGCCGGGCGCCCGCCGCGGCCTTCCTTCATCGTCGGTGGTCATGCGCCCGCCGCCTCCTCGTGCAGGGTGTGGGCACGCCCGTGCAGCGCCGGAAGCGCCCTGTCGGCCTCGGGCCGGCGCACGGCCTGGAGCGGTGGTCGTCGGGTGCGATCTCGCGGCGCGGAGCCCCGGCCCGGCCGAACTGGCCGAGCAGGGTGGAGACCGCAGGGCCCGTGGGACGGCGCTCCCTCGCGCCCACGGGGCAGCGCCTCCTCTTGCCCGCCAGACCACCCTCCCTCTCGGCCGCCAAGCCACCCTCCCTCTCGGCCGCCGGACCACGCTCACTCTCGCCCTCGGGACAGCGCTCTCGCGCCGCGGCCGACACCCGGAACCCGGGCGGCCGGACCGTGACCGCCGGGAGGAGTTCCCCCTCGGCGCCGCGCGGCCGTTGAGCGGTCAGGTCGGACCGCAGCCGGCGGCGGATCAGCCGCTGGACATCTGCCGGCGCCTCGGCCGACGAGTCGGGGAACTCCCCTACAGCCATGGTCCGATTTTAGTTCTGAGCGAGAGGTAGCGGCCGGGACGCGCGCGGCACGGGGCATCCGAACGGCCCAGCCGGAAGCCGAGCCGTACGGGCCCTACGAGCGGTGCGCACGGGGGACTCGCGCCCGTGCGCACCGACCGGCTCAGCTCCCCGCGGGAGGCGGTGGCGGGGTCGGCGCCCCGGTCGGCGGCGCGATCTTCGCGTGGCCCCGGGTCGGCGCCGGGTCCGTGCCGGATGCCGCCGCGGCCGTGCGCGGCAGGAAGGCATCGCGACGGGCGCCCGGGTCCCAGCCGGTGTCCACGACCCGCTTCTGGAAGAGGATCGCGCCGCCCAGGAGCACGGCGCCGAGGGCCAGCATCAGGATGCTCCCGCCGGTGGCGCCCGCCTTGGCGGCGTTGCCGAGCAGGGTGCCGAACCACCCGAAGTCGGCGTCGCCGAACGTGGTGTTCTCCTTGCCGAACGCACCGAGCACCTTGAGCAGCAGCGCGGGCAGGAACGTGATCAGCACACCGTTCAGGAAGGCGCCGACGACCGCACCGCGGCGGCCGCCGGTGGCATTGCCGTAGACACCGGCCGCGCCGCCCGTGAAGAAGTGCGGTACCAGCCCCGGCAGGACCAGCGCGAGGCCGAGCGCCGGGTGGCCCACCCAGGTGAGCAGGGCGAGGCTGACCAGGCCGCCGACGAAGCTGGCGAGAAAGCCGATGAGCACGGCGTTCTGCGCGTACGGGAAGACGATCGGGGCGTCGAGGGACGGCACCGCGCCCGGTACGAGCTTGCCGGCGATGCCCTGGAACGCCGGGACCAGTTCGCCCAGGATCGTACGGACGCCGAAGAGGATCACCGCTACCGCGATGCCGAACTGTAGGCCCTGCATGACGGACTGCATGACGTAGTTGCCTAGGTCCCCGGCCGCGCTGCCGCCGTCGGCCGCGAACGCCTTGAACGCCGTCGTCCGGCCGGCCCGGGCCAGATAGACCAGCGACATGGTGACGTAGATCAGCACCATGGACAGCGCCGTGGCGACCATCGAGTCCCGCAGAAAACGCAGGCCCTCGGGCAGCTTCATGTCCTCGGTGCTGCGGCTGCGCTTGCCGACGAGTTGCCCGGTGGCGCCCGCGACGATGTACCCGGCGGTGCCGAAGTGGCCGATGGCGATGCTGTTGTTTCCGGTGACGCGCTTGGTCCACGGATGCGCAAAGGCCGGCATCGCCACCAGCAGAATGCCCAGCAGCAGTCCGCCGACGACCACCACACTCACCGAGGACCGGCCGGAGGTCGCCAGGACCATGGTCAGCAGGGTGGCCATGAAGAGCATGTGATGGCCGGTGAGGAAGACGTACCGCAGTGGTGTGAAGCGGGCCAGCAGCAGGGCGACCGCAAAGCCGAGGATCATCAGCCAGGCGACTCGGGCGCCGAACTGCGCCTGGGCGATGCCGACGATTGCCTCGTTGGTCGGGATCACACCGTGCGCACCGGTCGCGCCCTGGATCATGCCGCCCAGCGGGGCGAGGGAGCTGACCACCAGCCCCGCTCCGGCGCCGATCAGCAGAAAGCCGAGCGTCGCCTTGATGGCACCGCCGACCACTTGACCTGCGGTCTTCCTCAGCGCGATCAGGCCCGCCGCCGTGATCAGGCCGATCAGATACGCGGGTTGGCTGAGGATCTCGTTCACGAGAAACGTGGCGAGGGATATGAGCCAGTCCATGGTGGCTGTCCGTCCTCCCGGCTCTGCCGCTGGGATGGGGCGTGGTGGGTGTCAGGCGTCGTATGTCGGGCGTTGTACGTCAGGCGCGGCGCGTCAGACGTTGCATGCCAGACGTGGTGTGTCAGGTGTTGTATGCCAGGTGTGGCGTGTCAGGTGTGGCATGTCACCTGTGATCAGTCGGCGTGGCCGGTCCGGCGTCGTAGTTCGGATGCGGTAGTTCAGGTGCCGTGGTTCAGGTGCCGTATGGCGGGCGTGCGTTCCGGTGCCGTGCCTCGGCCTTCGCGTCCCGGGCGGCATCGGTCAGACGTCGTATCTCGGGGGCCATCCATGAGCGGCCGGTCACGGGAGCCAAGGTGAGCGGCCGGACTCGGACGCCGCCCGCGCACGTCGGCCGCCCTCGGACGCCACGCTCAGACGTCATAGGTGTCGCGGAGTATGCGGTCGACCTCGGGGCCGCTGGTGAAGTCCTCGACGACCTTCACCGGTACACCGATCTCGCCCAGCGTCCTGGCGATCTCCCGGGAGGTGAGGATCGCGACGGCCTCCGACGCCTTGCCCTTGGCCGAGATGGTGTCGGTCGCCTCCACCGTCACATGGCGGGACCAGCCCCAGCGGTCGAGCACCTGAACCAGCGTGTTCTTCAGGAACAGGCTCGTGCCCACGCCATTGCCGCACACGGTAAGGATCTTGTGTACAGCCTTCTCGGATACGGGCTGAGCGTTCCCGGCCCGCCGCTCGTCTCCGGCCTGCTCACCTACGGTCTCCTCCTGCCCCCGGTCATCGCGCTCCCCGTCCGGCCCGGCGAGCACCGCAAGCAGCGCCTCCGCGTCCGCTGCATCCTGAAGGGCCTGTGTCGTCGCCGGGTCGGCGAGCAGCTGAGCGAGTGCGGCCATCGCCGCCGTGTGCGCCCCGGAGTCCTCCGCGGCGAGTCCCACGACCAGATGCACCGGGTCGTTCGACTCATGGCCGAATTCCACCGGTTGTTCCAGGCGGACCCAGGACATTCCGGTGCGGAGCACGGCGGGCGACGGACGGGCATGGGCGAAGGCGAAGCCGGGTGCGATGACGAGGTACGGCCCGTTCTCCTCGACATTGCGGATCATCTCCGCGGTGTAGTCGTCAGTGGTGGCGCCCGTCTCCACCAACAGCCCGCCCGCCGCACGTATCGCTTCCTGCCAGTCCGCCACCCGGACGTCGAGGCGTACGGCCGCCTTGGGGAGAAGATCATTCAGCGCTGCCATGGCAGGGGACTCTACATACGCGCAGGTGACCGGCGCACGGGTGCGGAAGCAGGAATTCCGAGGGATTTCCCGGAACTGGCGCTCCGCCCAACGGCCTTGACAGTCACCGGTGGGCGGAGAAGCCTCATCGTTTCGGCAGTTGCCGGATGTCGGGGGATACCGGGGGAATCGGGGGACTCATCGTGAGGTACACCTCTGCGCGCACAACGGACGAGACAGCGACGATCACGGACGGAACACCGGCGGACGACACGAGCCGCACCGCCACCACCACACACCTGACGCACGTGACACACCTGACCCAACAGACCCAACCGCCTCGACAGACCAGACCGACTCGACAGACCCGGCGGACCCGGCGGACCCGCAGCGGAGGCCGAGCCGCCGCCCTCGGCTCAGCGGCCCTCGCTCTCGTACTGCCGCTGGCGGCCTGTTCGTCGGATGGGGAGAGAGGCGGTCCGGTGGGCGGCTCCAGCAGTTCGTCGGCCGGTTCGGCGCCGTCGCCGAGCCCGACACCGACCGTCGACCCGGCCACCTACCGCCACGCGCTCACCGGCACCCTCGGACCGCTCGACAGCGCACTGCGCGCGGTCGACCGCGCGCACGAAGGCGGTTCGCTGAACAAGGCGCTGGACACGGCGGCGACCAAGGCCGATACGGCCGCGATGACTCTGCGATCCCTCGCCACACCGGACAACGCCATCACCGGGAACAGTCAACTCGCCACTGCCTTGAGGCAGTTGGGCCAGGATCTCAAGAGCGCTCGCGGCACCGGCGGCCGCTGCGCCACCTCGCCACGCGTCGAACTCGGTACGGCCCGAGGCCCGCAGAGCGTCAAGGAGGCCGGGCGCGCGCTCACCGCCCTCGGTTACGACGCCTCCATGCGGCTGCCGCGTACGGAGCAGGCCAAGCACCGACGGCTGGGGAACGGTGCCTTCGTCCGCGACGGCAGCCGGGGCGGTCTGGGGCGGCTCACCGTCCGGAACGGCACCGGCACCGATGCGGTGGTGACGCTGACCCGCGGCACACGGACGGCGTTCTCCCTATACGTGCGCACGGGATCCAACGCCACCGTCCGCAGCGTCAACAGCGGCTCCTACACGGTGTACTTCACCACCGGTGAGGACTGGAACGGCGCGAAGGGCTCGTTCACCCGCCAGTGCAGCTTCGAGAAGTTCGACGACACGGCGAACTTCCGGACGGTGCGGGTGGCGGGCGGGACGCAGTACACGGTGCTGACGTTCACCCTGAACAAGGTCATCGGCGGCAATGCGTCCACGAGTACGGTGCCGCCGGGCGACTTCCCGTCGTAGTGGCGGTCGAGACGGCCGGCCGCCACTACGACGGGAAGCCGCCCGGCGGCCGGTGCGTCGGGGCGGCTCGGTAGGGTGCGGCGGGTGGGCGACAGCACGTGGTGGACTCTGGCGATCGCGGCGGTGACCGGCGGTACGGCGGTCCTCGCCAGTTGGGTCACCAGCCGCGGCAGCGCCCGGGCCGCCAGAATTCAGGCCGAGACCGCCGCACGCTCACAGCGCGCCGAACGACTACGGGAGAGCCGGCGCACCGCCTACCTGGACCTGATCGAACAGACCCACCGGATGGGCGAGTTGTTCTGGGAGATCTCCGCCACGCTCCGGCTGCCCGGCTCCGCCGCCCGTACCACCGCACTCGGCGAACTGCGGGACCGTGAGGTCGCCGAGTACGCGAAGATCCGTCGCTGCGCACGGGTCGTCGAGCTGGAGGGCCCGGCCGCGGCGGCCGCCGCGGCACTCGCCCTCCAGAAGGCGACCCGCCCCTTCTACGCGGCCCTCATCGCCGACCCGTCCGGCGACGCCGACCGCCGCGACGCGTTCGATGCCGCTTACGGCCCCTTCTGGGCGGCGCTGGAGGACTTCGTGGACGCGGCACGCGAGGCCCACCAGAGCGACTGAGCCCTCCGAGCGGCCGCGCGCTACGGATGCTCTCGCGGTCCGCCGGTGGTCCGCCACACCCCGCCCGGCACACAGTCCGTATCCCACCGTCCGTCCTCCGTCCTCACCCCTCCCCCTCGCTCCTCGCCCCTCCCCCTTCGTCCTCCGACTCCGCTACGGCAGCTCACCGTCGTCGTACGGCGCGAGGGCGAGGATGGCGACGTCGTCGTGGAAGACACGGGTGTGGCGGGGCAGGTCGGTGTTGAGGAAGTCGATGACGTCGTCGGGGCCGGGGTCGCACCCGTCGGAGAAGCGGTGGCGGAGGCGGTCGAGCAGCGGGTAGAAGGCGCCGGCGTGGTCGCGGGCCTCGATCAGGCCGTCGGTGCAGAGGAGAAGGACGTCGCCCGGGTGGAAGCGGTGCGTGTAGGCGACGGGGAACTCCTTGGCAAGGGGGCCCAGGCCGAGGGGAAGGGCGGGCGGCCCGGTCAGGGCCGTCACCTCACCGCGGGAGATCAGAACCGGCTCGATGTGCCCCTGGTTGACGATCGTGACCCGGTGGGCCGGGGCGTCGTACTCGATCAGGACGGCGGTGACGAACAGCTCGTCGTCGGGGAGCGCTTCGGCCTCGCGGACCAGGCGCCGTTCCATACGGGCGGCGACGGCGGGCAGGCCCCCGGGGTCGTAGACGGCCTCGCGGAAGCTGCCGAGGATGTCGGCGACCGTGCGGACAGCCTGAAGCCCCTTGCCACGGACGTCGCCGATGATGGCGCGCTCACCGTACGGGGTCGCGCGGATGTCGTAGAGGTCGCCGCCGACCATGGTGCCGACCTCGCCGGACCGGTAGAGACCGGCGGCGAGTGTCCGTCCGACCCGGTGCGGCACCGGCCGCAGCAGGGTACGCATCAGGGCCTCGGCCAGCGAGTTGGCACGCACCAGATGCTGCTCCTGGCGCCGCCGGTGGGCAGCCAGCGCCACGCCGAGGATGCCGACCAGGCCGGTGGCGATATAGGCGGCGACATGGTGCGTCTCCCACAACTGGTGCAGGTTGTGGCCGGTGCAGCACGGCGTCCCGGCCACCACCCCTTCCAGCACGATCGCACAGACCGTGAAGGCCGCGACACCGACCGGGCCGAGGGCGTATGCCGCGATCACCGGCAGGGCAATGAGCAGAAAGCTGACCGCCCACGGTGTGGGGGCGAGGGTTTCCAGCAGCATGACGAAGGCGACATAGGCGACCGGCAGCCAGCGCATCCACGCGGGAGTACGGGGCACCACGAAGCCACTGCTGTCGGCGATCTCCGCGAGCTTCCCGGCCCTGCGGCCCGGCCGGCGGTCACGACCGGTCCACGGGAAGATCCGCTCACCCCACCTGTCCACACGGGCTCCTGACGCGACCGTGATCAAGAAGCCACAGCCTGACGCGGCCAGACAGCCCAACCCGGCCATTACGCCGTCGGCGGCATGTCCCCCGCCGTCAGGCCGGGTGGCGGCGCCTGCGGCTACCGGGCCGTCCGGCTTCCGGTCTCCGGAGGCTCTCCTTCGTCCGGGCGGATATCGCCGCGGTCCTGCCGGTGCGCCTCGATCGCGGCGACGCAGGCACGTACCGGCGGGCTCTGGGCGCGTGTGAGCCAGGCGGCCCGGATGTCGCGGCGCAGAGCCGGACGGGTGGCCAGGAACCGTACGCCGGGCGGGGCGGGGTGGCGGGACATCGCGGGGACGAGGGAGGCGGTGAGATTCCGGGCGACCAGGGAGAGTTGCGTGAGGTGCTCGGCGAGGAGGTAGCGGATGTCGGGCTCGACGCCACGGGCACGCAGCGCCTGGACGAGGGCTTCGTGCGGCGCGGTGCCCGGTGGGCAGCAGGCCCACGCCGTGCCCGTGAGGTCGGCCAGGTCGACGGTTTCACGGTCGCTGAGCGGATGCCGCTCGGACAGCGCGACGTAGACGTCCTCGCTGACCAGGGTCCGCAGCGTCACGCCCTCGGGGACGGAGACCGGGCGATTGGCCCAGCTCTCGATCAGCAGCAGGTCGAGTTCGCCGTTGAGCAGCTGAGGCACCAGGTCGACGGCCTCCCCGTCGACCACCGCCGGGGTGAGCCGGGGGTGGTCGGCGGTGAGGTCGGCCAGTGCGTCGGGCAGCAGGGTACGGACGGCACTGCCCACGCCGCCGATCCGCAGCGGGCCCAGCACCTCGTCGCCCAGGTCGGCCAGGTCGCTCTGGGCGGTGGCGAGTTGGGCGAGCAGCCGGTCGGCGTGCCCGGCCAGGACCCGGCCGGCGTGGGTGAGGCGGACGCTGCGGCCCTGCGGTTCCAGGAGACGGTGCCCGGCCTCCCGCTCCAGCTTGGCGAGTTGCTGCGACACCCCTGAGGCGGTCATGTGCAACGTACGGGCGGCCTGGGCGATCGATCCATGGTCGGCCACCGCGGCCAGGGCGCGAAGTCTTTCCATACTGAACACACAACGGATGCTACCGAGTAGTGGCATTCAATCAACGCTTTTTGTTATGGATCTCGCCAGGCACAGTGGCTTCCATGACGAGGGATGAGAAGAGTGTGTCCGTACGGCCGCCCGACGGAAATGAGGGGCGGCGGACGGGCGGCGGTACGGTCCATCCGGTCGTGGCGGCCGTCGCGGGGTCCGCCTGTATCTCGGCCTCGGCCGTGTTCGTGAAGCTGTCGGGGGCGAACGCGGGGACGGCGGCGTTTCTGCGTTGTGTGCTGGCCCTGTTCGTGCTGGTGCCGCTCGCCGTGCGGGAGTGCCGCAGGGTCGGGGCCCGGCCGCTGCGCTACCGGATGATGGACATCGGGGCCGGGGTGCTCCTCGGCGTCGACATGGTGTTCTGGGCGGCCGCCGTCCTCACCGTCGGCGCCTCGGTCGCCACGGTTCTGCTGAACATCCAGGTCGTGTTCTTCCCGCTGCTCGCACGGCTGGTGTCGGGCACCGGGCTGTCCGGGCGCTTTGTGCTGATGACTCCGTTGATGCTGGCGGGTGTCGCGCTCGCGAGCGGCGCGATCGGGCATCCGCAGCCCGGCAGCAATCCGGTCGCCGGGGTGACGTTCGGGACGGCGGCGGGTGTGGCGTACGCGGGCTATCTGTTCCTGATGCGGCTCGGCGGCGGCCGGGAGCACACCGTCTCACCGGTGTGCATATCGACCGCCGCGGCCGCCGTGACGGCTGCGGTGATGGGCGGCCTGTGGACGGGCATCGACCTCAACCAGGGCTGGGACGCCTGGGGTTGGCTGATCGCCCTGGCTCTTGTCGGCCAGGTCCTGGCCTGGCTGCTGATCACCACCGCCCTGCCCGCCCTGGCCCCGAACGTCGGTGCCGCGCTGTTGTTGCTCCAGCCGGTCATGGCATTCGGCCTGGGCGTCGCCATCGGCGAACGCCCCGCGCCGGCCCAGGCCTGCGGCTGCGCTCTGGTGATCGCGGCCGTTTGGTACAACAGCCGGACTCCCAGGCCCTCAGGTGGTCTTCACAAAAAGCACCCCGCCCCATGACCCGATAAGACCACGGCATCGTGACCGAACGAGGACTCTCTGCGGACTCACCGCACAAGGACTCTGTGCTTGCTCACCGCTTGTGCTGGAGGAGTCCCTCGGTGAAATCCTCGGTAGCCGGTTCGTGCCGTGAGATGTAGGGGCACTTCCAGTCTTCTTCCGTGAAACGGCCCGAGAAGTGCCGCGCGGGCTCCTCGTACTCGTACTCGGTGAAACTCGGATTGACGGAGCCGTTGTTCTTGGCCTCACGTCTGCGAATCGCGCCCTGCATCGAGTAGAAATTCTCGCCGAGGTGCATGAACTGCGCGAGCGAATTGAAGGCGATCGCCGACGTCGTGAAGCGGCGGCTCGCCCGGGAGGAGCCCGGGTGCATGCCCACGATGAAGAACGCATGCCCGCCCGTGTGGAATCCGAAGTTGGGCCGGCCTGGATCGGAGGACGCACCCGCGTCCAGGCCGTATGTCCGGCTGTCGATGTCATGCATGTATTGCAGGTGCTGCCAGATGAGCTCCTCGTAGGTGCGCTCATCCACCGTTCCGGGCTCGTCGAACGTCGCGACGAAGGTACGGAAGCTCTGGGCGGACAGCAGGGGACGCACGGTATCGACGTAGTCGACGAGGTCGCGGTGGTTTTCCTCCGCCGACGCCTCGTCGCCCATTCTTCGATAGTGCCGATGCGTGATGGCCTGGCGTTTCAGTGCGGCACGGGCGCCCAGGCAGCTGAACTCCCGGGTTTGAATGAATCCCTCCAGTTCGGCACGTATCGCAGTGTCGCGTTCATGCATGACGTCGTGTTCATGCATGGCGTCGCGTTCACCTATCGCGCCGTGCTCACTCGTCATGCCGTGCTCACTCATCGCGCCGTGTTCATTCTTCGTGCCACGTTCCTTCTTCGTGTCATGTTCATTCATCCTGAGACCTTGGCTGGATTCGGCGGTTGACCCCACGACAGTGCGGGGTCCCCGGATCCCTCGACAAGCCATAAATCGGTCTAAGAGTTCGTCTCGTGTGGCAAGTCGGACTGGAGTGGTTCCGCACCGGCGCCGGCAAGATCCCGGTCTCGGCGAGGGGGTGTCGAGGTGTCGAGGCCTGCTGCACATGCGTGAAGCCGCGGCCTTTCGTGTCGGCCGCTGCCGTCGCACCGTCGTGTACGACAGGAGGCCGGCTTCCGTCATAGGCTGAAACTCGCACGTGAGGGACAGGAGGCTGAGATGGCAGAGACGGCGTTGGCCCAGGTCATGGCCGAGCTGGCCGAGCTTGAGGACCCGAAGACACGCGAGGTGAACGAGAGACACGGTGACGATCACGGTGTGAACCTCAGCAAGCTGCGTGCGCTCGCGAAGCGGCTCAAAACGCAGCAGGAACTCGCGGGTCAGCTCTGGAAGACGGACGACACCGCGGCAAGGCTGCTGGCAATCCTGATCTGCCGCCCGAAGGCGTTCGAGCGTGACGAGCTGGACGCCATGTTGCGCGAGGCCCGCACGCCCAAGGTGCACGACTGGCTCGTGAACTATGTGGTGAAGAAGAACCCCCACTCCGAAGAGCTGCGCCTGGCCTGGTCCGCCGATCCGGACCCAGTGGTCGCGAGTGCCGGCTGGGCGCTGACCACCGAACGCGTGGCGAAGAAGCCCGACGGCCTCGACCTCACGGCGCTGCTCGATGTCATCGAGGCGGAGATGAAAGACGCCCCGGACCGCTTGCAGTGGGCGATGAACCACTGTCTGGCCCAGATCGGGATCGAGCGCGCCGAGCACCGCACCCGCGCCATCGACATCGGTGAGCGCCTGGAGGTGCTCAAGGACTACCCGACTCCCCCGGGCTGCACGTCTCCGTTCGCGCCCATCTGGATCAACGAGATGGTGCGCCGACAGCACGCTGAGTAGCAGGGCTCGCGCTCACGCTCGTGCCGCTGCGCTGCGTTTGGGGCCGTCCGAGGGCTGCCCGAAGGTCCGCTCTCCCGGCGCACCGCATATCGGTGCGCTCAGCTGCTCAGCAGCGGAAGGCGCTCGACGGCAGAAGTGACCTGATCGGGGGCTGGAAGCCGAACTTCTCGCCGGGGTTCAGCCGGTGCTTGCTGCCCTTGTAGCCGGGCTTGGTCCAAAGGCACCAGTACTCGCTGGTGCGGTTCCACGCCGACCATCCCCCCTGGGGGAGATTCTGCTGCGCCGTGTCGCGGGTGCCCTTCGTATAGGAGGCCCTGGCGCCCTCCTGCTGCCCTCGGGCGTACAGGCAGAAGTGCTCGATGGCGCAGGTGGCGGCGCGATGCTTCGGCGCGGTGAACCCGGCGGGTGCGGTGAGGAGAACGAGGGCGGCCGCGAGGGCGGCGGCCCTGCGGATCATGTTCGCGACAGGCACGGCAGTGGGCTCCCATTCGACGGCGATCTTCCACCAGCATCGTTCCGAAGAAGCAAGGCCGCTGCTATCACCCCCTAGGGCGAATCCGAGGCAGCTGACCTTTACCCACGGCGCCTGCCTGACGGCATGGTGCCCGTCCTCAGGAGTCGAGCTACCAGCTTCGCGTCACCGTCGTCCGCCGTCCGCGCCAGGTGGTCCACTACGTCCATGCCTGGATGATTCCGTGCCGTCCGGGCACGGGGAAGGGCCGGGCTCGGAAACGCGAACGTCCGCCGGTGGGGCAGGAATCCTGCGCTGCCGGCGGACGTCTACAAGGCGATCGCTCCCGCATCAGCGTGCACGGGAGCGAGTCCTGGAGGGGCCTTGGGTGTGAAGGGCCCCTGTTCTGTATGGGCTACGGAAGGGTGAAGAAGATCATCGGGTTGTGGTCGCTGTTGCGTACGGGCTCGTCGAGGCCCAACTCCTTCTTGACCGCGGCCAGCTGCTCCGTCACCTGCGGGGCCTTCGCCGTCGACGGCGTGAAGAACTCGATGTTCTGCTCGGCCAGCCACTTCACGATGACCGAACCTTCGCTGAACGGCTTGGGGCGCCGGCCGTGGAAGACGTCGTGGACGCTGGTGGGCGTGCGCGGCGGGACGGCCGGGAACAGGTTCTCGATGTACCAGTGGGCAAACCGGGAGCCGTGGTCCGCGTCGATGAAGAGGTAGTCCGCCTCGGCGGGGACCTTCTCCGGGTGCTGCTGGATGTCACCCTTGGTGAACGTCCAGCGATCCTCGGAGAGTTCACTCGGAACATTGCGCACCACGTTGTCGACGATGTCGAACGAGTGCAGATGACCGCTCCCGTTGTCACGGAGCGCGCTCAGGATCCACATCGTGGACCAGCCGTAGAACGTACCGACCTCCACCACGATTTCGGGGCGCAGATCACGGAGCAGCAGATACGTCATCTCCGCCTCGTAGTCGTCGAGCTGCGCCTTCATCGACTTGCCCCGGTCCTTGAGGAACTTCCGCTGGGCGTCACGAACCACCCGCAAGTCGTCCTGGTACTTCGCGTACAGGCTGCTGATGTGCTCGACGGTTATGGATTCCATTTTTCCTCCACCGGGATATTGCATAGTGCTGAGAACGGATCTTGGTTCAGGAGAACGACACACTCGGGGGCCGGTGGATCGTCATGCCGCCTTTTGACGAGCGGACCGGGACGCTTGCCCCGCAGGGCGAAGGGCCGGGGACAACGGGCCCGGGGCGGCCCGCAGCGGGGCACCCGGGGCGGGGACCCGGGCCACCGCGGTCTGCCGCGCTCTGCCGGTCCTCCGCGGCGGGTGGCGCAGCCGAAGCGCCGCGCCGCACAGGTCCGTAGGGGAGCTGACGGCGGCGGGCGGGACCGGGGCGTGAGGGGACATCCGGGAGTCGGGCGCACCGGCCGGGCCGACGGGGTGGCCGCCCGGCAGCATCAGTACGGTCGTGGCGTGCGGGTGCCGGGCAGTGGTGGGGCGGGATGGGGAGCCGTGGCGGGGCAGGCGCGGCGACGGGCTACCGGCTCGCGCGGCGACCGATAGCGCGAGGGCTGTAGCGACGACCAGCAGGCCGCCACTCCCCCACCTCGCAGCTCGCATAGCCGCCGTTCCCCTCCACTCCATGCATGACCGAGGACAACGTTAGAGTCCGCGGCCGGGAACCACATCACGCTCAAGAGCCATTCATGCGTAGCTCTCAGGTATGAGGGCACCCCTGGGCAGCACCGGGGGCGTGTCGACACCCGGGCGGCCTGACGGTACCAGCCGACACCCGTTCCAGCGGGCTGTGTTCAGCGTCGGCACCGAGCGAATCGGCCACGCGTCACAGAGTGAGGGCCGTCGGCCGTACCGGGGCCGGTCGCGCGGCACGCCCCCGAGCGGACAGGCACAACAGTCCCGGGAACGCGCATCTGCGGGTCGCCGGCCCGAGAGGAAGAGCGGTCATCAAGCGACTCTGGCAGACCTCGTTATCGTTTCATTATCGCGTTCTTATTGGTGCCTTATCGAGGCGCGCGGGCGGGGGCCTGGAGCGGCCAGCCGCTTCCGGGGCTACGACCGTGGTCGGCCGGGCAGCAGGCCAGCCGGTCGGCCCGCGAGGAGGGAGCCGTTTTTCACGCTGGGGCGGGGGAGTTGGTGGCGGGCGGCGACGAGGGCCGCGTCGACATCGCGGGTTCCGGTGGACACACACAGGGTGTGGGCGACATCGTCCATCCTCCGCCGCACCTCGTCCCTGCCCTGCCGAGCGTGCAGCAACTCCAGCACCTCGTACTCTTCGACAAGTTCCAGCAGCACCGCAGGGTGGGCCCTCAGCATCTTCCGGTTCCTTTCACCAAGCGAAGCGATCAGCGCTGCGGATGCCCGCCGCCCGTCGCCTTACACCTCAGTGGCGCGAATGCGCCGGACGAGCGGGACGCGCGGACGGCCGGAAGGAACGGAAGGAGCAGAAGGAACGGAGCGGGCAGGGCTGGCTTGGTGAGGGCCTGCAAAGGGGAAGGGGGACCCTCATGACGGCTGCTGCTGTGGAACTGTCCCGCGCGGTGCGGGCGGTGGGGTCACCGTTCGGTGAGCATCCCGGCACGGAGCTTGGACAAGGTACGGGTGAGCAGCCGGGAGACGTGCATCTGAGAGACGCCGAGCTCGTCGCCGATTTGCGACTGGGTCATCTCCTGGCCGAAGCGCAGCTCGATGAGGCGCCGTTCGCGTGCGTCGAGCGTGTCGAGCAGCGGAGCCAGCACATGCAGGTCTTCGACGGTCTGGAGAGCCGGGTCGTCCTCGCCCAGGACGTCGACGAGGGTGCGGCGCTGCTCCGACGGGTCCGGGTCGGCGGGGGTGTCGAGCGAGCCGGCGGTGTAGCCGTTGGCGGCGACGATGCCCTCGATGACCTCTTCCTCCGACAGGTCGAGGTGGGCGGCCAGCTCACGGACGGTGGGGTCGCGGTCGAGGGTGGCAGCGAGGTGCTCCTTGGCCTTGGCCAGGTCGCTGCGCAGTTCCTGGAGGCGGCGGGGCACATGGACGGCCCAGCCGGTGTCGCGGAAGAACCGCTTGATCTCCCCGAGGATGTAGGGCACGGCGAAGGTGGAGAACTCCACCTCACGTGAGAGCTCGAACCGGTCGATGGCCTTGATCAGACCGATCGTGCCCACCTGGATGACGTCTTCCATGTCGTCGCCGCGGTTGCGGTAGCGGCGGGCGACATAGCGCACCATCGACATGTTCATCTCGATGAGGGTGTTGCGCGCGTACTGGTACTCGTGGGTGCCTTCGTCGAGGACCTGGAGCCGCTCGAAGAACTGCTTCGACAACTCCTTCGCGTCGCGCGGGGCCACCTTCTGCGGCTGCGTCACCTCCGGCAGCACGGAGTCCGTGTGGGTGTACCGCTGCTCGGTCGTGGTCTCGCTCACGATGGTGGTCATCTCACCTTCCCGCGCGCCCGGCACCTGCGGACGCTGCTACGGCCGCCTACCCGCATCTCACACGGCCATGCGTGGAGGACCGGACGCAGATGCGATCAGGGCTCTGGCCGGTGGGGGTGGGGTGGTGATGCCGCACGGTCGCGGAAACCTTCGGGCGTCTCGAATCCTGGGAGTGTCTCTCCTTTCACGGTGTATTGGGTGGAGTGCTTACCGGCTGCTGGGTGTTCCCCGCTTATCCGGGAAGAAACGTTGTGTGCGAGTCCGGGGCAGGGGCACATGATGGCTCGGAGGTTGATAACTATGGTTCCCCTGCTTCTCGTACTTCTTCTCGCGCTTCTTCTTTTCGGTGCCGGATTCGCCCTCAAGGCGCTCTGGTTCGTCGCAGTGGTCGTCCTCGTTATCTGGGCGCTGGGATTTGTCCTGCGTTCCGCCGGAGCCGGCGGCAAGCGCGGCCGGTGGTATCGCTGGTAGCCCGCCGTAGTCCGCCGTAGTCCGCGGGAAAAGGGGTGGGCCGGACAGCATCCACTGTCCGGCCCACCCCTTTTCCTGGTCCTGTGTCAGCTGAGGCATCATCACCACACCCACGGGCACACGAGAAAGTGCGGCCCGGAGGGCGCGCTGTCCCGCAGGGGACTCACCTCCACCGCAGTGTGCACTCCGGGCCGCTTCTACTCCCCCACGCTGAGCATTCCGCTGCGGAGCTGCTTGATGATGCGGGCGAGCAGGCGCGAGACGTGCATCTGGGACACGCCGAGTACGGCACCGATCTGCGCCTGGGTCATCTCCTGGCCGAAGCGCAGCTGGATGATGAGGCGGTCGCGGTCGCTGAGCAGCTGGAGGAGTGCGGCCAGGGCGCACCGGTCCTCGACGCGCTCGGTGGCGGGGTCCGTCCCGCCGAGCACGTCGGCGAAGGACAGTCCGCCGCCGCCCTGGGCCGTATCGCCGTCGCAGGGCACGTTCAGGGAGACGGCCGTGTAGCCGTTGCCGGCCACGATGCCTTCGATGATCTCCTCTTCCGGAAGCTGAAGGTGCTCGGCCAGCTCCTTGACGGTGGGGTCCCGGTCGAGGAGAGCGGACAGCTGCTCCATCGCCCGGGCCAGGTCGACACGGAGTTCCTGTAGCCGGCGCGGAACGTGAACGGCCCAGCTGGTGTCGCGGAAGAACCGCTTGATCTCACCGAGGATGTGGGGGATGGCGAAGGCCGCGAACTCCGTCCGGCGCGAGCGGTCGAACCGGTCGATGGCCTTGATGAGGCCGATGGTGCCGACTTGGACGATGTCTTCCATCTGGTCGCCGTAGCTTCTGTACCGGGAGGCCACATAGCGCACCAAAGACAGGTTCATCTCGATGAGCGTGTTGCGGGCGTACTGATAGTCGGGGGTGCCTTCGTCGAGTTCCCCGAGTCGTTCGAAGAACAGCGGCGACAGAGCCTTGGCGTCATGGGGAGCTACGTTCCCGGCGTCCTCGATGTGGGGAAGCTGGGTGGAAGATTTTCCGGCGCGCGGTGACGGCCCGCCCGCGGCGGCGCCCTGTGGTTTCGTGTCCGATACGCCCTCGAAAACCGCGTTCATGATTCACCTCCGGAATTCAGGTCGTTTGAGCACGCCCATTGCCCGACGTCACGGCTCCTATGCATGCCTGTCGAACAATCACCCCGCTGCGTGGCGCAGTCGGTGGACATGAGGGGCCATCCGCGAAATTCCGGAATCATTTACGCGGACCATGACCGGCCCAGCGGTACACACCTCGGGAGAGCGCGGACGCGGTTCCGGAGGGGCTTCGATGAACTGACGGAGCGGGGCCCTTCGGGGGAAGGCCTTTGCGTGGCCGAACAGTGAGACTTCCTGGAACCTGTGCCCTGCGCACATGACATGCTGGCGCCCATGTACGTTCATACACCGGCTGTGGTGACTCATGCTGTCGAGGACGAGGTCTTCGTCGTCCGGGTCAGCGGGTCCCTCGATCACGACAGCGCTCCTCTTCTGAAAGAGGCATGTGCGCTGGCGCAGGACTCCGGCGCTCCACGTACCGTCATCGACCTGTCTCTCACCGACTTCGCCGACTCCACCGTGCTGCACGTATTGCTCGCCACGCAGACCGCCCACGACCGGCAGGAGCGCAAGCTGATCGTCGCCGGCCCGCTGCACGACGTCATCCGCCGGCTCTTCGATGTCACCGGCACCACCGAATGCTTCACGCTCGCCGACAACATGCCCCGCGCCCTCGAAGCCTGAGCGCCTCCGTCTCCGCCACCGGCCTGAGCCGGCACGGTGGCGGAGGCGTCATCTCCCATAGCGGGCAGGAACGGCGGGGCCGGAACACTCTGCGCGGCCGGCCGGCGTCAACCGGGCTGCTTGTCCTGCGGAATGCGTTCCAGGAGCCCTCGGAGGTCGTCTGCGTGTTCTTCCTCCTTCGCCAGCAATTCCTCGAATACGCGCCGCGTGGTCGGGTCGCCGTCCCCCAGCCACTTCGCGATTTCGGTGTAGGAGGCGATGGCGACACGTTCGGCCACCAGGTCTTCCTTGATCATGTCGAGGAGGTCGGCGCTGGCGTCGTACTGGGCGTGCGCACGCGATGTCAGCGTGTCGGGGTTGAAGTCGGGCTGCCCACCGAGCTGAACGATGCGCTGCGCCAGTTTGTCGGCGTGCTGTTGCTCCTCCGCCGCGTGCTCCAGGAACTCGGCGGCGACCGGTTCCGAATAGATCCCGGATGCCGTGTAGTAGTGCCGCTTGTACCGCAGGGTGCACACGATTTCTGTGGCCAGCGCCTCGTTCAGCACCTGGAGGACGCGCGTCAGATCGGCGCCGTACGCCTCGGTGACCGGTCCTTTGTCCATCTCGCGGCGGGCGCGCTCGCGGAGGGTTTCGACGTCGGTAAGAAAGTCAGCCACGGTCTTCCTGCCCTTCGGTTCTCTTAGGCTGGACAGCGCTTCGCTCGGGAGCCGTGCTCTTATGGCAGGTTCCGAGGAGACGGCAGCAAGTATGCCCATAACCGGTCCGACGGCCGGTGTCATTCCGTCGGCAGCGAGGTGTGTTTTCCCGCCGCGGCGGTACGGCGGAGGCCTAAGGCTCAGCCCATGAAACCGTCCAGGCTTGTGGCCGCACTGATCAGCGCGAGATGGGTGAACGCCTGCGGGAAATTCCCCAGGTGTTCGCCCGTCATCCCTATCTGCTCCGCATACAGACCGAGGTGGTTGGCGTAGGTGAACATCTTCTCCAGTGCCACCCTGGCCTCGTCGACCTGGCCGGTGCGGGCAAGTGCCTCGACCCACCAGAACGAGCAGATCGAAAAGGTCCCCTCGGTGCCGTCCAGACCGTCGGGCGACACTTTCGGGTCGTAGCGGAACACCAGGCTGTCCGTGACGAGATTCTCGCCGATCGCCTTCACGGTGGAGCGGAATCTCGGATCCTCCGGCGACAGGAACTTGACCATCGGGAGCACCAGGAGCGAGGCATCCAGAATGCTCTCCGGGGGCTGCTCCGCGTCGCCGCTGAGGCGTTGGACAAAGGTCTGGTCCTGCGCGCTCCAGCCTTGGTCCATGATCTGGTGATAGATCCTGTCGCGTTCCGCCATCCAGCGGCCCAGATCACCCGGCAGGCCGCGTTGGCGGGCCATTCTGATCATGCGCTCCACCGCTACCCAGCACATAACCCGCGAATAGGTGTGGCGCTGCTGACCACCGCGGGTCTCCCAGATGCCCGCGTCAGGGCTGTCCCAGTGCTCCAGGAGCCAGTCGAGAATGGCGCACAGGTCCCTCCAGCTCTCGTGCGAAATGCCGGCGCCGTGCTTGTTGAAAAGGTAGACGGAGTCGAAGAGTTCGCCGTAGATATCGAGCTGGAGCTGATCGGCGGCGCCATTCCCCACCCGGACCGGGGCGGACCCCCGGTAGCCCTCCCAGTGGTCGAGGATCTGCTCGGGCAGCTCGTCATGGCCGTCGATGGAGTACAGCACCCGCAGCGGGCCGCGGTCACCGTCGTGTGCACCAGGAAGGCAGTCGGTCAGCCAGCTGATGAAGGCCTGCGCCTCGCGGGTGAAGCCCAGGCGCAGCAGAGCGTGGAGGGAGAAGGCCGCGTCGCGAATCCAGACGTAGCGATAGTCCCAGTTCCGTTCACCGCCGAGCTGTTCGGGAAGTCCCATGGTCGGTGCGGCGACAATGGCGCCCGTGGGCTCATGGGTCAGCAGTTTGAGGGTCAGCGCCGAGCGGTGCACCATTTCGCGCCAGCGGCCGGTGTAGGTGGACTGGCTCAGCCACTCGCGCCAAAACCGTACGGTGGAACAGAACAGCTCCTCGGCGGCCTCCGCGTCGACCAGATCGACGGACGGCTCGGCGCAGGACGGTGTGGTGGACTCCAGCACGAAGAGCACCGACTGGCCCTCTGTCAGGTCGAATTCACCGACGGCGTCCTGACCATCGGCCCGCAGGGTCACGCTGGCCTGGAGCGAGAGTTCCAGTGCATCGCTGGCGAACCGCACACCGTGCGGCTGGGGTTCCACTTTGTGCGGGTCCCGGCCGTAGTTCATCCGTGGGGCGATGACCGTCCGGAGACGCGCGCCGCCCCGTACGCTGACGACCCGCCGGACCAGACGTTGCCGGTGATGACGGTCTCCCTCTGCCCGTATCGGCATGAAGTCCTGGATCTCGACGATGCCGTTCCCGGTCAGCATCCGCGTCATGAGGATGTTGGTGTCGGGAAAGTAGTACTGCTGCCGTTTGGCCACGTCCCCGACGGGGCTGAGGTGCCAGTGTCCGCCGTTCCGCGCATCGAGCAGCGATCCGAAAATGCTGGGTGAGTCGAATCGCGGGGCGCAGAACCAGTTGATCCGGCCATCGGTCCCGACCAGCGCGGCGGTCCGCAGATCACCGATCAACCCGTGTTCGGCAATGGGGAGATAGCCCGCCGGTGCGTCGTTCACCGGTAGGTACGCGTCTCCTCGACGTCGACCACCGGAGCCCCGGGAGCCGGCGGCTGGACACGGCGGCGCTTGAGGATGCTCACATAGGCCGCCAGGCCGATCACTCCTACGGCCATCATGATGAGCCCGACCACGTCGAGATTGACGCTGGACAGCTGCCAGTCCACCGCGAACGTCAAAATGGCGCCCACCGCAATAAGCCCGATGCATCCGCCGATACCCATGATCACCCTCGCTTTCTGGTGGGGGAAACCTGCTGAACTCGCGTATGCCCCGGCGGAGCACGTTCATGAGTCGAGACGCCTCGGCATGACGGGGAGCGCGCCGCCGAGTTCAGGTGACCGCCGCGCCTCCGCGGCTCACGGCGACAGGGACGGGCCGGCAGTGCAGAGAGGCAACGTCACACGGATGGTTTTGCCGGTCAGGGTCATGGTGATGTCGACGGTGCGGGCGAGCCGTTGTATGAGGGGCCAGCCGTAGCCGCCCGTGGCGTCGGGGTTCCGAGGGGCTGTGGTGGGGCGGCGCTCGCTCGCGTCCTCGACCGCCAGTTCCAGACACCCCTCGACGATCTGCGCGGTGAACCCGGTGAGCCCGCCGCCGTGCCGCTGGGCGTTGGTGACCAGCTCCGTGGTCACCAGGAGGGCATCGACGAGGGCCAGGTCATCGACCTGGCTGCCGGTCCCGTGCAGCAAGTCGTGCACAAAGTTGCGTGCCTCGGCTGCCCTCACAGGTACTCCCCGCATCACACACTTCCACCTCAATGCGCTCGAGCCGTCCTGGCGGCGCTGCATCCCGTGTCCGCCCGCCGGCGGGCATCACCGGCCGGGGCGCTTCTCTCGCGCGGCAGGACGGCAGGACGGCAATACTCTCAGGCCCCTTTGCGGGCGCCACAGCGGGCATGGCTTACGGGACGGCGCGCTGCCGACAAGGGTGAAGCGCCCGGCGTTGTCATACGGAGTTGCCATACGGCGTTGTCATGCCGGCGCGGGCATCAGGCGGCCACGCGGTCGAATGCGAGAGGAACGGTAACGGTAATGGCCTTGCCGCCCGCGGTGGGGACAATGGCCACGCAGGTGGTGAGTTCCTGAACCATCGGCCACCCATATCCGCCGACCGCGAATTTTTCCCGTCCGGCGGCCGTGGACGGCTGATCGGGGCTGTGATCGGCGACGGTCACTTCCAGGAGACCGGCCGCGACCCGGGCGGAGAATCCGGAAATCCCGCCTCCGTGCCGCTGGGCATTGGTGACCAATTCCGAGGTGACCAGCACTGCGTCGATGACGGAGCGTTCCTCGATCCGCGGACGGTGCGCGTCCAGCAGCTCATGGACGAGGGCCCGCGCGTCCGCTGCTTTGTTCACCTGGACCTGCTGCGTGCCCATCACGTCTCTCACCTCACCGCCTGATCCCTCTGCACGCCCTGGAACTCCTCCGCCACCCGCTCGGCAGGCCGCGTAGAAGGTTACTTCTACGAGAAGGTGCTGTGACTGCTTCCCCGGATCCGCGGCTTCACGCCCCAGGTGTCCCGACGCCGCGCGGACGGACGCCCCGGGTCGGCCGCTACCCGGAAGCTTTCGGCGCGCTCACCGCGGCCCCGACCGGCCCCTCCGGCGCCGAGCCTGAATCACACCCGGGGAAATCCACCGAAATATGCCCCGACCTGATGGAAGTAGTCAGCACTGTCCTCGTGCTCGCCGCTCTCGAAGGCGGGCGCGTCCTTGATCTCCTGCCGGGTGCGGCCGACGTAGATCTTCTCCTCCTCCTGGTCGATGCCGGTCACGGTGCCGGCCGGCAGGACGACGCGGCGGCCGAGGATCCAGGGGCCGGTGCCGACGACGAGGTGTGCGGAATCCACCTCATCCGAATGCTTGTCGACCTTGCCGATACTCCCGTCAATGGCTTCGACGCTGTACCCCACAAGGACCGTGCCCGCCCTGTACCCGGAGTCGGGAAGGTATCCCCAGACATTGGCACTCATGCGATATCCCTTCCGTGCGATGCACCATGCGATGCGGCGGCAGGCTTCACCCCGGTCTGCTCCTTCCGATGACAAAGGGGAGGGGACAAGGGGAGCCGTTTCCGTGTGTCGGTCATCCCGACAGTGCTCTGTTGCCCCGGGGTCACTTTCCAAAACGGAGAGCGGCGGCGGGAGCCCGCACCGTCGATTTCTGTTTTCGGGCCGAGGCAGAGGCACAGTCAGAGACAGGGGGAGCGGCTGCCTTCCGGTGGGTGAAACACCGCCCACGGGGACGAGAACGTCCCCGCCCTTCGCGCCGCTCGGAATGCGCAGCTGCCTACCGGGCCGCGGACCGCCTCGTGACGCTCCCAGTTCGGGGCTACCGCCGAAGCAACGCGCCGTAATGGTGCCTCAGTTGGCGCGCGCGCCGCTGCGGGACGGCCGTCGCGGCACACTGCGCTCGACCAAGCGCTGCGCTCCGCGAATCCGGCAATACCGCAACCCTGGCGGTGACTTCACGTCTGAACGCCGCACGGACGTCCCGAAGGGGGCCCAGTCGGTGCCGCGCACACCCCCGCAACTCACCCTCAGTGAACCGTTGTTGTCGACTTCCTGACGGGAGACGCCGAGGAAGGAAGCGTGGAAGGGGTGGGCGGCGGCATGGCCTTCGAGGAGCTCTTTCTTGCCGACATGCGGGAGCGCGGCGGGTTGCTCAAGCCGAGGTGGCGGGGCCAGGCCGGCCCCGCCGGTGTCCGATACCCGACCGCTCGGGGGTGTGAGAGGCCCGATATACCGGCCCCGTTCTTCGGTGAGTAGTGGCCATATCACGCGGGCGCCGGCCTTTGGGAAACGCCAGGGAAACGTACAGGAAATGGAAATCGGTGGCCGGAAACCATCGCCCGCGTTTCATGGTTTCGCGGTCGTACTATTCATCCGTCCGGGTCCTTTGTCAGACCAGCCTTGCAATCGGGCAGTTCATTCACCGTAGGATCCTTTCCAGTTAGGCCGTTTGGCGTATGACGTTGCCATGCCGCATCCCGTACGCCGCACGAAAGGATGCCTTCTTGAATTGGTCGACATGGACCAGTGCAGGCTCTTCATCGATGGTTTTCGCCGGCAGGCCGAGCGTATGCGGGGAGGGAGATTCCCGGTGACCCAGGAGCGTGAAATCGAGCTCGTCGGAGTTTCCGAGACCGCCTTGTGGACCGCGGAAATGCGGGCAGGCGAATCCCGTAAGCAGAACGCATTGTTCAGTGACCCGTGGGCCGGGAATTTCGTGGCGGCGGCCGGTGGGTTTCACGGCCCGCCGGGGGCGGGGGCATTTCAGGTGCTGCTGCCCGAGTGGCTGGCGGTCCGTACGCGGTTCTTCGACGACCACCTGAGGGCCGGCGTCGGGTCGGGGTGCCGGCAGGTGGTCCTGCTGGGGGCCGGCCTCGACACACGGGCCTTCCGGCTCGACTGGCCGGCGGGGACGCGGCTGTACGAGGTGGACCTGCCGGCGGTGCATGCCTTCAAGGAAGAGGTGCTGGCGGGCTGTACTCCTACGACGGGTGAGCGCATCGCCGTCGGGGCCGATCTGCAAGGCTCCTGGTCAGATGCCCTCCTGGCGGCCGGATTCGATCCGGCGCAGCCCGCGGCGTGGCTGTGCGAAGGGCTTCTCTACTACTTCGAACCCGAGGTGGTGGAGGCGATCGTGACCACCGTGTCCGGGCTCTCCGCGCCGGGCAGCAGCCTGGGCGCCGAATGCCTGAACGCGGACACCGCCCAGTCCTCGTTCATGCGGCCGTGGCTGGAGGACATGGCCGCGGCGGGGACGCCATGGCCTTGGCGGCTGCGGGATTCCGGGAACTGGTGGGCCGGGCACGGCTGGGCCACCGAAGTGGCCGATCTCTGGAGTCTGCCGTATGTCGTGGAGCGGATGGGGGCTTTTCGCAACCTGCTCCAGGGGGGCGAGGAACTCAGCATGCTCCTGGTCACCGGAATGCGAAAGTGACGTACTGATCGTCCTGCCGGACGACCGGAAAGGAGTTCCCTCGGGATGAATCATCTCCAGGTGGAAGACTCGGTCAAGGAATCCTTTTGCGCCGGTTTCCCGGATGACGGGGCGGGCGACATCACCCCCGTCGCAAGAGCGGTGCGGAAAGCCGCTCCGCGTGAGTATCACTCATTTGTCGGCGGCGTCGACGTGCCCTCCGACAATGGCGTCTACTGCATGACCGCGCGGGCCATGCTCAATGACGTCTTCGCCACTCTGCGGGCGAAAAGGGCGCTGGAACGCGGCAAGGGGGATCCGGGAAATCCGAATGTGCTCGCCCGCTGCGCGGTGGCCGACGGCGAGACCGCCCGGTCGGCGGTGAAAGCGGCGGCCGAGGCATTTCCGCAGTGGGCGGCCGCACCCGCCCGTACGCGGGTCTTCGCGCTCGGCCGGGCCGTGCGCCGCCGTCTGGAGGCCCACCGTTCGGAGATCATCGAGGTGCTGATCCAGGAGCAGCATCCACGCGTCCTTGCGGAGTGGCAGTTCGCTGGGCTTCTCGGCGGATACTCCGAGGAGAACCTTCAGTTCTACGCCGGTCAGCTGCACATGGAGTTCTCGCAGGGCCCCCGCAGGATGCTGGTCCGCCGCCAGCCGGACGGCGTCGTCTGCGCCAACCCGCCGCAGAACGCACCGCTGTCGAGCGTGCTGCTGGCGGCCGCCGCGATGCTCGCCGGCAACACCCTGGTGGTCCGGGTCCCGCGCAGCGCGCCGCTGGGCGCGATGTACGTCCTGCGGGAGATCCTGGTGCCCGCGCTCGAAGAGGCCGGCGCACCCCCCGGGACGCTGAACTTCTTCTGCGCCGCCCCGCAGGAGGTCCTGGAGTCCTGGCTGAACGACCCGGCGGTCGCCGACATCTTCTACATCGGCCCCTCCGACTTCGGGCTCCGCCTGGAGGCGAAGTGTGTCGCCCGGGGCAAGAAGCCGATCCTCGAACTCGCCGGCAACGACGGTGTCGCCGTCTGGCGGGACGCCCATCTCGACCGTGCCGTACAGGCGCTGACCGAGTGCTTCCTCGGCTCCGGACAGATCTGCATGGTCCCCAACTACGCGGTGGTGCACCCCGATATCGCGGACGAGCTGCTGCGCAGGCTCGGCGAGGCCGTGGACGCGCTGCGGCCCGGCTACCCCGACGACCCGAAGACGCTGCTCTCCCCCGTGGTGCGCAGCGAGAAGTTCTTCGCCTTCCTCGACCAGGCGGTCGGTGCGGGGGCCCAGGTCCTGCGGGGCGGGCATCGCATCGAGATCGACGGAACCGTCAGCGACAACGGCCCCTTCCTCCAGCCGACCGTCCTGCGGGTGGACGGCCTGGCCGGTGCGCGCCTGGTCGATGCCGTACGGGAGGAGACCTTCTTCCCGCTCCTCCCGGTGGTGGTGGCCGAGCCCGGCGACGACGAGCACGTCCTCGGCCGGATGATCGCGTTCCTCAACGAGAACGCGTACGGGCTGCGGAACTCGGTGTGGGCGCGGGAGCGCCGGGTCGTCGACCGGTTCGTCCGCGACGTACGCAACGGAGGGCTGCTCAAGGTCAACGACTCCCACGTCGGCTTCCTCCCCTGTCTGCCCACCCACGGGGGGACCGGCCTGACGGGCGGGGTCTACGGGGAGGCCAATTATCCGCCGCTGCGGACGTCCCGGTTGCAGGGCGTGAGCGTGGCCCACGGCGTGAACCCGCGCGACGCCGTGTTCGGCTCCCCCGCCACCACCGACTGCACCGACTGCACCGACTGCACCGACTGCACCGACAGGAGCGCTTCATGAGGATGCTGGACGAAGCACGGTCCCACTGCGACCGCCTGCTGCCGGGGCTGTGCCCGGCGCTGTCGGGAATCCCGCTCCAGGAGCTGGAGCGGCCGGGCAGTCCCGCGATCGAGCTGTTCCGGAAGTACGGCGGCGCCGGGCTGCTGATCCCCACCGAGCACGGCGGCGCCGGGGCCGGCCCCCGGGACGCGGTACGGACGATGGCGGCCCTCTCGTCGTACTCCCCCTCGCTCGGCGCGGCGGTGGCGATGCACGGCTTCTCCGTCGCCACGCTGCGAGCCGTGCCGGAGAGTGTGAACCCGTTGGTGCCGGTGCTGCTCGGTGCGGTGGCCGGTGAACGGCTGCTGGTGGCGTCCGCGTTCGCGGAGGGCACCTCGGGGCAGGGTGTGCTGACGCCGACGATGACGGCGCGCAAGACCGACGACGGCCGTTACCGGGTCACCGGGTCGAAGAAACCGTGCAGCCTCTCGCGGTCCATGGACCTGATCACGGCGAGCGTACGGCTGGCCGCGGAGGACGGGGAGGAACCCGAGACCGCGATCGTGCTGATTCCCGCGACGGCCGAGGGCATCAGCGTGCACTCCTTCTGGGACACCCCCGCGCTGGCCGGGGCGGAGAGCGACGAAGTGCGCTTCGACGAGGTCCCGTGCGGCCCGGAGGAGCTGTTGCGGCTGGGGGACGACCCCGCCGACTCCGAACGGCTCACCAGCACCGGACTGATCTGGTTCCAGCTGATCATCTCCAGCGTCTATGCGGGCCTGGCGGCTTCGCTCGTCGAGGAGGTCTTCCGCCGGTCGCGCGGCAGCGCCTCGGACCGGGCCGCCCTGGGCGCCGGTCTGCGTTCGGCCCTGCTCCAGCTCGATTCCGTCGCGCTGCGCCTGGAGAGCGGTGAGTCCGGTACGGGCGCACTCGCCGACGCGCTGACGGTGCGCTACGCCGTCCAGGACGCGGTGAGTGAGCTGTCGGGCCGCTCCGCCGAACTCCTCGGCGGCATGGCCTTCATCAACTCACCCGATGTCGCCTACCGGTTGGCCGCGGGTCGAGCGCTGGCCTTCCACCCGCCGTCGCGCACGAGCACGGCGGACTCCATGGACGCCTACTTCGCCGGCCGGCCGTTCGTCATGCCCTGAGCTGTCGCCCGCGGCCCGAACCGTTCCGCTTCCTCCTGGAGCCCCTATGACCTCGCCCCCTGCCCGGACGCGCGGGCACACGAAGACGCCGACGCCGGTACCCGGACGGCAGCAGAGACCCCCCGGCGACACCGACATGTCCCCCGAGAAGACGAAGGCCGCGGTGACCGCCCGCTACCGCGCCCATCTGAGCCCCGCCCGGGCGACCTTGGGTGAGCTCTTCGGCGGGCTGGTGGAGAGCAGTTCGTCGGGAGCGTGGGTGTTCACCACGGACGGGCGGGCCCTGCTCAACTGCGGCGGCTACGGCGTGCTGCTGATGGGCGCCCGGCATCCGCGGGTGGTACGGGCGGTCACGGAGCAGATCGCGACCCACCCCGTGGCCACCCGGATGCTGCTGGAGCCGCGCGCGGGGGCGGCCGCCGAGGCGCTCGCCGCGGTCACCCCGCCCGGTCTGGATCATGTCCACTTCGCCGGTTCCGGTGCGGAGGCGGTCGAGGCCGCGCTGAAGCTGGCGCGCTGCCACGGCAGAACCAGGGTGCTGGCCACACACGGGGGCTACCACGGCAAGACGATGGGCGCGCTGTCGGCCACCGGCAACCCGATGTACCGCGAGCCGTTCCTCCCGTTGCTGCCCGACTTCCGTCATCTTCCGTACGGGGACGCCGCCGCGCTCGAACAGGAACTGGCGCAGGGGCCGGCCGACACCGCGTGTGTGATCGTCGAGCCGGTGCAGGCGGAGGCCGGGGTGCACCTCCCTCCCCCGGGCTACCTCTCGGAGGTCGCGGCCTCCTGCCGGGCCCACGGCGCGCTGCTGGTGCTCGACGAGGTGCAGACCGGACTCGGGCGCCTCGGTACCTGGTGGGGGGCGGACCGCGAGGGGGTCGTCCCCGACATGCTGCTGGTCGGCAAGGCCCTGTCCGGTGGTGTCATCCCCGTTTCCGCCATGGTGGCGCGCCAGGAGGTCTTCCAGCCGTTCGGGAGCGACCCCTTCGTGCACACCTCCACGTTCTCCGCGGCGCCGGTGGCGATGGCGGCGGCCGAGGCCGCCATCGCCTGCATCGAGGAGGAGGGCCTGGTCTCCCGGGCGAAGGCGCTGGGCAGTCATCTGCTGCCCCGTATCCGGCAGATCGCGGCCGAGTGCCTCGGGGAGCTGCTGGTCGAGGTGCGGGGCGCCGGTCTGCTGATCGGGGTCGAGCTGGCCGAACCGGGCCTGACCGCCGAACTCCTGCTGGAGCTGATCTCCCGCGGGGTGATCGCCAACCATTCGCTGAACTCGCACGCGGTGCTGAGGTTCACCCCGCCCGCCGTCCTCACGGACCGGGACGTGGACATCCTGCTCACCACCTTCGAACAAGCCTGCACGGCGCTCTCCGAGAGCCGTCGGAACGCCTGGAAAGAAGAGAGTCGCCCATGCGCTGTGCCGAGTTGACCCTGCTCGTCGACCAGTCCCCGGCCGAGGTGCTCGACGCCCTGGCCGATCTGTCCGGCTTCTCCGCCCATGCCCCCGACGTGCGGTCGGTGGTCGTCACGCCGGACCCGGAGCGTCCGGGCGAGTCCGTGAGCCGCTGGGAGGTCCAGTTCCGCAGCGGGACTCTCCGCTGGAGCGAGCGGGACCGCATCGACCGGGAGAACCTCCGGATCGACTTCGTGCAGGAGGACGGCGACTTCCTGCATTTCGAGGGGAGTTGGCAGCTGCGGGAGGTCCCGTCGGGGTGCGAGATCCGCTTCGTGACCTGCTTCGACTTCGGCGTGGTCAGCCTCGCTCAGCTCCTCGATCCGGCGGCCGAGCGGGTCCTCAAGGAGAACGTGGCGCGGGCGCTGGCGGGCTGGTTCACCGGAGTGCGGCCGGCCGACGCCGTGCCGGTCACCGCGGGTCGGAGCTGACACATGGACACCCACAACCTGTGCCAGACGCCCACCACCTACCGGCTCTTGAGGCTGGAGTACCTCCTCGGGCTCGTCGTGGCGGGCGGGTTCTTCGTGGCCCATCTCGGCGCGGTCCGCTGGTGGGTCGCGGCGGTCCTCTTCGCGTACATCGACGTCATCGGCTATCTGCCCGGGGCCGTCGCCTTCCGGCGCAGCGGCGACGGCCGGATCCACCGGGCCTACTACGTGCTCTACAACGTGATGCACAGCCTCGGCTTCCAGGGGCTGGTCGTCGCGGGCTGGATCTGGACCGTGGGGCCCGAGTGGGCGCTGCTCGTGATCCCCATCCATCTGTGCGGGGACCGGGGCCTGTTCGGCAACTTCGTGAAGTCCTTCACGGTCTCGTTCGAGCCCGTCCCGCATCCGGCGGTGGGCGCCGCGCTCCGGGACTTCGCGACCGTGCCGTGGTACGCCGTCGCTCCGCCCGACCGCGACCCCGGCCCCGACGCTTCGCCGGCCGCGCCGGGGCCACGCGGCGGCGCGGCGCCGCAGCCGAGCGAGGCCGTGCGGTGACCGCCCCGGCCGCCCTCGGTGACGACGAGGCGGTGGACGTGCTGCGCCGTCACGGCCGGCACAGCAGCGCCTTCCTGACCATGAACTCCGGTGTCCGCAGGATGGCCCCCGACGGCCTCGACGGATTCGCCGCCTACCGGGAGAGCGGACGCCGGCATCTGTTCGAGCTGTGCGGCCCGGTCTGCGCGTACGGCGACCGCGAGCGCCTCCTCGTGGCGCTGCTGGAACGGGCGCGGGGCGAGCGCCGGCGGGTGGGCGCGGTGCAGCTCTCCCGGGACGACGCGCTGCTCCACGCCGACCACGGCTTCGTCGTCAACCAGCTCGGTGCGTCCTTCAGCATCGCGCTGGCGGACTACAGCCTCCGTGGCCAGCGCATGGTCAAGGTCCGCAACATGGTGAACCGGGCACGGCGCGAGGGCGTGGTGGTCCGGGAGGTCCCGCCGGGCGAGGCGGACGATCCGGCCCGGGCCGCCGCCCTCGACCACGTGGACGCCGCCTGGCTCCGCGCCAAGGGCCGGCACGTCAAGGAGCTGGACTTCCTCATCGGGGAGCGGGGCGGTCCCGGCAGGCCGTACCGGCGGCTCTTCACCGCCGTCCACGAGGGGCGGACGGTGGGCTATGTCTCCTACTCGCCCGTCTTCGGGGCCCGCACGGGCTGGCTGTACGACCTGACGCGCCGGTCGCCCGAGGCACCTCCCGGGACCGTCGATCTTCTCTTCGCCACCGGCCTCCAGCAGTTCCAGGAGGAGGGCTGCGGCTGGCTGCACCTCGGCTTCACCCCGTTCGTGCAGTTCGGGGATCCGTTGCAGGACCCCGGGCCGTCCAGCACGGTCCTGCGCCGCATGCTGGAGCTGCTGGGCAGCCGGGGGCAGGCGCTCTACCCCGCGGCGGCCCAGGAATCCTTCAAGCTCAAGTGGCGCCCGCAGCACATCGAGCCCGAGTACCTGGCGTTCCAGAACGGCGTGAGCGTGGCCGCCGTGTGGAATCTGCTGCGCCTGACCAGGACCGTCTGACGGCGCCCTCGCCGCCCTTGCCTGCCCTGCTCCCCCGCCCGTTCCGCCTGCTTCCCCCGCCCCTTTCCCAGCTCATTCCCTCAGCCCGTCGAACAGCGACACCAGTGAAAGAGGAACCGAGATGTTGAGCGTGGCACCCGACACCGTCCCTCGCGAAGCGGATCCCGATCAGGCTCCCGACCTGCTGGACGGAGCACTCACCAGCGAGCTGACGCCGGAGGGCTGCGATATCGCCTACTGGCTGAACGCGGTGCCGCAGGGCACCCTGCGCGGCGACCCCATGGGCCGATCCCGCGGCGTGGCCGTACCGGAGCACATGCTTGTCGAAGGGCCGCTGCGCCAGGCGGTCATGCAGGAGATGGCGTTCCGTTCGATGGCGGAGGAGAAGGCGGCCCGTGCCATCTCCTTCCTCGTCGCCCACGCCCCCGACGTCGCCGAGATGGACTTCTTCACCACACAGCTGATGGACGAGGCGCGGCACGCCTACGCCTTCCGCGGCCATCTGCGTGAACTCGGCGTCGGGCAGGACGAGTTGGCCGACACGATGGAGAAGCTCGCCGGGGCCGACCGCGAGGCGATCCTGGACCCGCTGGAGCGCTTCGGACTGTCCGTCCTGGAGCGCGAGGGCGACTACATCGGCGGAGTCGTCACCCTCACCGTGCTGGTCGAGGGAGTCCTCGCCCCCACCGCGGAGCTGAGCGAACGCAAGTGGCGGCCGCTGGACGCCCCGGCCGCCGAGATCGAGCGGGCGGCGGGCATCGACGAGATCCGGCATCTCTCGGTGGGCTCCACCATCGTCCGCCGTCATCTGCACCGCTGCCCCGGGGACACGGCGCGCATCGCCGCGCTGCTGGGACGGGGGGAGCAGCTGTGGGCCGGGCTGCCGGTGCAGGAGATGACGTACCGCAGGGAGGAGCTGTTCCAGCAGGGGATGGAGCAACACCGCGCGCTGGTGGGCGACTACGAGGCATGGCCCGGCCGCCGGCTCGTCGACACCACTGCCGAGGAGCGGATGCGGACCGCCCTCGAGTGGGCCCGCCGGACCCAGGAATCGCGGCTCGCGTACATGGGGCTGGGCCGGTGAGCACGACGGCAGGGCACGGCGTACCGGTCCCGCCCCCGGCTGAGGGCGGCGAAGTGCCCCGTATCAACGGTGCGTTGCGGGACGACGGCGCGGCGCGGGGCCGGGAGACCGACCGGGACGAGGACTTCCGCGAACTGTCCCGGCGCGTCCATGACGCGGGGCTGATGCGGCCCCGCCGGGCCCGCTACGCCGGCCGGATCACCCTGATCTGGCTGCTGAACGCACTCGGCTGGACCGCCCTGGCCCTGTGCGAGCGCCAGTGGTGGCAGGTCGTTCTCGTCGCGGGCTGGCTCGCCGTCTGGTGCGAGCAGCTCGCCTTCCTGGTGCACGACGCCGGACACCGGCAGATCTCCCGTCACCGCCGGACCATCCAGGCGCTCGGGCTGGTGCATGCCAACCTCGCGCTGGGTGTCTGCTTCGGCTGGTGGGTGCAGCATCACAACCGGCACCACAACCACCCCAACCATCTGGAGCTGGACCCGGACATTCTGCGCCGGGTGGCGGTCTTCGCTCCCGAACAGGCCGAGCAGCGGTCCGGCCTGGCGCACTTCCTCGCCAGGAACCAGCGGTACCTCTTCTTCCCCCTGCTGGGCCTGGAAGCGGTGGTGCTGCGCCTCGCCGGACTCATCGCGCTGCGCCGTCGGGCGATCCGCCGCCCGTGGCTGGAGGGCGGACTGCTGCTGGCGCATGTGACGCTCTACCTCGGGGCCGTCCTGACGCTGCTGCCGCTGCCGGCCGCGGCGCTCTTCCTCGCGGTGCACCAGGGTCTGCTGGGCTACCTGCTCGGCCTGGGCTTCGCCGTGAACCACAAGGGGCTGCCCACCCGCACCGGCGGGGAGTGGAGCTGGCTGGAGCGGCAGGTGCTCACCGCCAGGACGCTGCCGACCGGACTGCTGGGCGACTTCTTCCACGGCGGGCTGAACTACCAGATCGAGCATCACCTGTTCCCGGGCATGCCGCGCTCCGCACTGCGCCGGGCCTACCCCATCGTCAGGGACTTCTGCCGTGAGCGGGGGATCGCGTACGTCGAAACGGGGGTCCTGGAGTCCTACCGCGACCTGGCACGTCATCTGGACTCGGCGAGCCGGACCCTGCGCGAGAAGACCGCCACCGGCTGAGGGGCGTCCGCACGCCCGTGCAGCCAAGGAGGAGGAAACCTGTGACAGCACCGCCTCACACCGCCCGGCAGCAGGCCCCGATGGCGGACGTCTACCGCGCGGCGATGGCTCATGTGCCCTCGTGTGTGTCCGTGGTGACGACGCACACCCCGGCGGGGCCCGTCGGGGTCACGGTCAGCGCCCTGCTCTCCCTGTCCCTGAGCCCGCCGGCGCTGGTGGTCTCGCTGACCTCGTCGGGGCAGACGCTGCCGTGGATCCGCCGGAGCGGCGCTTTCGGGGTCAACGTCCTGGGCTGGGAGCAGCGTCACCTCGTCGAGCAGTTCGCCACCGGCCCTCCCCAGCAGCGGTTCGAAGGTGTCCCGCACACCTTTCATCTGGGCCAGCCGCTGATCGTCTCGGCGCCGGTGCGGATCGTCTGCACCCTGGAGGCGACCCGGGAGGAGTGGGATCACACCCTGCTGACCGGACGGGTGGCCTGGTGCAGCCACCACCCCGAATCGGCCGGGCTGCTGCTGCACGGACGCGGCAGACACCCCGTACCGCACCACGCCGCCGGCTGAGCCGGGCGGTGCCACGAAAGCTGCCGTGAAAGCGGCATCAGCGGGCCCCGGTTCCGGGTGCCCGTCCCCTCCAAGTCCAAGGAGACTGCGCTCATGGGCACCAGTGACACGTTCAAGGACTTCATCGGTGACATCGCCGATGACACGAAGAAGGCGTTCGACGAGCTCCTGGATCGCGACGACGATGACAAGGACTCGGACCTCGGCCTGGCCAATCTGCCGCTCCAGGCCCTCGCGGGCCTGCCGGCCGAAGCGCTCCGCTCGCTGAGCACTCTTGCAGCGGTGCAGGGCCTCACCGGCTCGGGCAAGAGCGGAAAGAAGAACAGTGGCGGGGTCAACCCGCTCGCGGCTCTGGCCCTCGCGGGCAACAACCCGCTCGCGGCCCTCGGCGCGGCGGGCAATCCGGCCGCCGCCCTGGGGCTGTTGGCCGGGGGCGGGCTGCCCAACCCCGTCGCCGGTCTCGGCCAGGTGGCAGGCGGCCTGAACCCGATGGCCGCGGCCGGCCAGGTCTCCAACGCGGTCAGCGGCGCGGCGGACATGGCCGGCGGGCTGGCGCAACTGCCGCAGCAGATCGCGCAGTTGAGTGAGCTGATCGCCACCCTCACCGGGGTGCTGGAGAACGTCCAGGGCTTGGTGCCGAAGATGCCGAAGGCGCGGGCGTAGGGGCCGGCTGACGGCCGCATCACCCCCGGCCGGCCGCGGCACGGCCGGCCGGGGGCTTCCGGGCTTGCCGAACGATGACCGGCGACCGGTGACGTCACACAGACAGCGCAGCGAGGAAAGGCAGGTCCCAACGAGTGGCGCGCATGGTCGGTGCCCGCGTACGCGTGGTGGCCAAGGTGCTGGGCCAGCTCGTGGCCGACGAGACCCGTCGGTCCGGGCGGCACGCCGACGGGACGGACCCCGAACAGCGGCGGGCCCGGGCCGTCCGCAGCGCGCTGGAGAGCCTGGGCCCGTTCTACGTGAAGATCGGGCAGATCCTCTCGACCCGTCCCGACATGGTCCCGCCCTCCATGATCGCCGAACTCCAGAACCTGCACGACGAAGTGGCGGTGCAGCCCTTCTGTGTGTTCGAGCCCGTGCTGGAGCGTGACCTGGGGCCGGACTGGAAACTCCGCTTCGACGACATCGACACCGAACGTCCGCTGGGCGCCGCGTCCCTGGCGCAGGTCCACCGGGTGACGCTGGCCGGCGGGCGGCAGGGCGTCATCAAACTCCAGCGTCCCGGTATCCGCGAGGACGTATTGGCGGACATGGCGATGCTGCGCCGCGCCGCCCGGCTGGTCACCCGCGGGGCGCCGCGCTTCAGTTCCGTCGTGGACGTGGAGTCCATGCTCAGCATCGTCTTCGACTCCATGGAGCCCGAACTGGACTTCACCGGCGAGGCGAACAACATGGACGTCGCGCGCGAGTCCATCCGCCGGTTCCGCTCGCTGGCCGTCCCCAAAGTGATCGTCGCCAAGCCGCGGGTGCTGGTGCAGGCGATGGCGCCGGGCACCTCGGTACGCCGTATCGACCAGGCGGACTTCTCCGAGCGGGAGCGTACGGAGATGGGCCGTGAGCTGCTCGCCTTCATGTACCGCGGGTACTTCATCGACCGGTTCTTCCACGCCGACCCGCACCCCGGCAATGTCTTCGCCGTGCCCGGCGGGCCCGCCACCCTCATCGACTGGGGCATGGTCGGCCGCATCGACCAGCGCACCAGCATGAGCCTCCTGCTGGTCCTGATGTGCGTCGCCCAGAACGACGGCCACGGGCTGGCCACGGCGTGGACCGAGATGGGGCGCACCACCCCCTGGTCCGACATCCCCGGCTTCCGCTCCGACATGGCCGCCCTGGTGCCGAAAATCGCCTCCGCCTCGCTGGACGACCTCGACTTCGGCGTCACCCTCACCTCCGTCCTCCAGAAGGCGAGCCGACGCGGTATCGCCTCCAGCCCGGCCGTGTCGATCCTCGGCAAGTCCTTCGCCAACCTTGAGGGTTCGGTCCGCTATCTGGCACCGGAGCTGGCGCTGGCCAAGGTCTTCCAGAAGGAGGTGCCCGGCATCATGGTCCAGCTCGTCGCCGAAGCCGCCTCCTGGCAACAGGGCGCGCGGACCGCCCTGGAAGCCCTCCTGGGCGGCGGCTCCGCCGGTCAGCAACTCCGCGCCCTGGGCGACGACGTGTCCAACCGCCGGCTCTCCTTCCAGACGAGCCGCACCCACCGGGGAGCCGCCCAGGGCGGCGAACGGCGCGGTGTGCCCCGCGGCCTGCTGGCCTTGGGCGCGCTGGCCCTGCTCCTGGATCACCGGCGGCGGGGGCGCGGGCGGTGAGAGAGCGCTCGGAGTACGCACAGGGCCGGCCACGTCCCGTCGTCCACGAGGCCGGCCGAAGGCGACGACGCTACCGGGAGACGACGTCCCCCCGCTTGAGGCCGGAGCCCGCGGGCACCTCGGCGGGGTCGCCGCCGAGGCTCATGACCTTGTTCTCACCGTCGACGAAGACCACCCGCGGCTGGAGCTCACGGGCCTCCTCGTCGTTCACCGCCGCGTACGCGATGATGATCACGAGGTCGCCGGGGCTGATGAGCCGCGCCGCGGCACCGTTGATGCCGATGATCCCGGATTCCGGGGGCCTTCGATGACGTAGGTGGACAGGCGTGCGCCGTTGTCTATGTCGACGATGTCCACCTTCTCGCCGGGGAGGAGGTCGGCAGCTTCCATGAGGTCCGCACTCACCGTGAGGGAGCCCACGTAGTGCAGATCCGCCTGGGTCACGGTGGCCCGGTGGATCTTCGACTTCATCATGGTCCGGTACACGTTTCTCATTCCTTTGTTCAGCTGTACATGACTCTGCTCGGTGCCGGGCACGCCGGGCGTCGAGGACCGGCCGGGCCGGCGTCAGACCCTGGACGCGAGGACGGAGAGTCGCTCTCGGATGTCGCCGACCAGCTCGGCTTCGTGGGGGACGAGGTAGAAGTGACCGCCGGGGAACGCGCGCGCCTCGCAGCGCACCGAGGTCAGCTCGGACCACGCCCGGACGTCGTCGGGGGTGGGTCCGGGGTCGTCGGTCCCGAAGTAGGCGACGACGGGGAGGTCAACGGCCGGAGCCTTGGGACCCGCCACATACGCTTCGAGCAGCCCGTAGTCCGCACGGATCGGCGGCAGCACCAGGTCGCGCAGCTCGGGGTCCCCCAGAACCTCGGCCCCGGGGCCGCCGAGCCGGGTGACCGTGGCCAGCAGGTCCTCGTCGGTGAGGTCGCCGGTGCTGAGGCGGCGCAGGCGATGCGGGGCGGCCCGGCCGGAGACGAGGAGCGCCGCCGGACCTGCCACCCCGCGTGCGGCGAGCAGGGCCGCGACCTCATGGGCCACGGAGGCCCCCATGCTGTGGCCGAAGAAGACGGTGTGGGGCGTCATCTGGGGTGCCAGCCCGTCGGCGATCCCGCCGGCCAGCTCCGCCATGCTCGTGAGGCAGGGTTCGGCGATGCGCTCCTCACGGCCCGGATAACGCACCGCGCTCACCTCCCAGTCGGCCGGGAGCTGCTGGGGCCAGGTGCGGAAGAAACTCGCCGAGCCGCCGGCGTGCGGGAAACAGACCAGCCGCAGCCGGGGTGCGGCCACCGGTTGGAACGTACGCAGCCACCGCGTGGGGAGCGAGCCAGAAGAGTGAGGCATGCGCGGAAGCTTAGGGGCCGGAGGTATCGGCCGCGTATCGCTCGTCTAAACCGCACGGGGGGCCGGTTCCGGCGGCCCGGAACCGTGAAGCGCCAGCGATAACGAGACGAAAGCTGAGCCACTTACCTTCGCAGACTGGCGTCATACGCGGGGCTTGCGACGTGGCGAGTGCCTTTCGTGCCGCGCCGGGTCACCAGTTCGCGGGCCCGTTCCTCACACACGCCCATGGCCTCATCACGCACTGCACTAGGAGTCAGCGGCATGGCTGAAGCATCGATGCACGGTTCAGATCTGCCGGGCGGGCAGCTTCCTCCCGTGGACACGGCTGAGCTCCTGCGCGTGCCGGCCGAGTGGAACGACACGGCACGTGAGGTGCCCGCGACGAGTCTGCGGGAACTCTTCGAGACCCAGGCCGCGTTGACGCCGGACGCCGATGCGGTGATCTGTGGCACGGCGCGCCTGTCGTACGCGGAGCTGAACTCCCGGGCGAACCGGCTGGCGCGCCGGCTGCTGGCCCGCGGTGTCGGGCCCGAGGACTATGTGGCGGTGGCCCTGCCGCGGACGGTGGAGCTGCCGGTCGCCCTGCTGGCCGTCGTGAAGACCGGTGCGGCCTATCTGCCCGTCGACCCCGAGCACCCGGCCGACCGCATCGGCCACATCCTCTCCGACGCGCGCCCCGTCTGCGTGCTCGCGGCAGCCAGCACCGTACAGAATCTGCCCGTCGATGCCGACCACCTCCTGGTCACCGACGACGCGACGGAACGGGCCGCGGTCGAGGCCCTGCCGGGCACCGACCTGACGGACGGCGAGCGGCCCGGGAGCCGTTCGCTCGGCCACCCCGCGTATGCCATCTACACCTCGGGGTCCACCGGGCGCCCCAAGGGCGTGGTGATCTCGACGGGAAGCCTGGTCAACTTCCTGGCGGCGATGAAGGACTCCATCGCGCCGAAGCCCTCGGACCGGCTCCTCGCCGTGGCGACGGTCGCCTTCGACATCGCGGGCCTGGACCTGTACCTGCCGCTGATCTCGGGCGCGTCGGTGGTCATCGCCACCTCCGAGCAGGTCCGCGACGCCGCACAGCTGGCCGAACTGCTCACCACGTCCGGTGTGACCGTCATGCAGGCGACCCCCTCCCTCTGGCAGGGCCTGGTCTCCCAGTACCCCGACGCCCTGCGCGGTCTGCGGATCCTCGTCGGCGCGGAAGCCATGCCGCCCGCTCTGTCGCGCAGGATGACCGAGCTCGCCGAGAGCGTCACCAACCTCTACGGCCCGACGGAGACGACCGTCTGGTCCACCCTCGCGGACGTCACCGGCGAGGGGGCCGCACCGATCGGCCGGCCGATCGGCAATATGCACATGCATGTCCTGGACTCCGCGCTGTGCCCTGTCCCGGTGGGCACGCCGGGGGAGCTCTACATCACCGGTCACGGACTGGGCCGGGGATACCTCAACCAGCCCGGACTGACCGCCGGGCGCTTCGTGTCGAGCCCGTTCGGCGCTCCGGGTGAGCGCATGTACCGCACGGGCGACCTGGCGAAGTGGCGGGCGGACGGGCAGCTGGACTACCTGGGCCGGGTCGACTTCCAGGTCAAGGTCCGCGGCTACCGCATCGAACTCGGCGAGATCGAGTCCGTGGTCGTCGCGGACGCCGGGGTGGCCCAGTGCGTGGTCATCGTCCGTGAGGACCGGCCCGGTGACCAGCGGATCGTCGCCTATGTCGTTCCGGTCGACGGGGACGAGCGGCTGGATGTGGCCGGTCTGCGGGAGCGGGCGGCACAGGCGCTGCCCGCGTACATGGTCCCCTCCGCCTTCCTCCAGCTCGGCTCGTTCCCGCTCAACCCGAACGGCAAGGTGGACCGCAAGGCCCTCCCGGCGCCGGAGCTGCCCGCCGCGCCCACCTCGCGGCGGCCGCGCAATCCGCGGGAGGAGATCCTGTGCGGGTTCTTCGCCCAGATCCTCGGCGTGGACCGCGTCGGGATCGACGACAACTTCTTCGACCTCGGCGGACACTCCCTCCTCGCCACCCGCCTCGTCAGCCGCATCCGCACCACGTTCGGTGCCGAACTCGCGGTACGTGACCTCTTCGAGGCCTCTTCGGTCGCGGCTCTCGCCGACCGGCTCGACGACGCGGCCGGTGCGCGTGCGGCGCTGGCGCCGGTGGAGCGGCCGGAGCGGGTGCCGCTGTCGTTCGCGCAGCGACGGCTGTGGTTCCTGCACCAGTTGGAGGGGCCCAGCGCGACGTACAACCTGCCGATGGCCTTGCGTATGTCCGGGGTGCTGGGCACCGACGCGCTGCGCCAGGCGATGGCCGATCTGGTGGACCGCCACGAGAGCCTGCGCACCGTCTTTCCCGAGACCGACGGCGTCCCGTACCAGCGGGTGCTGACGGGGGACGCCGCCCGGCCCGTGATCGAGGTCGTCGCCACCACCCCCGACGGCATGGACGCGGCGATCGAGGAAGCGGCCGCGCACGTCTTCGACCTCTCGGCCGAACTCCCGCTGAAGATATGGCTGTTCGAAGCCTCGCCGGTGGACCATGCGCTGCTGGTCCTGACCCATCACATCGCCGGTGACGGCTGGTCGACGGACCCCTTCATCCGCGATCTGTCGGCGGCTTACACCGCCCGCTGTGACGGTGCCGCTCCGCAGTGGACACCGCTGCCGGTGCAGTACGCCGACTACACCCTCTGGCAGCGCGAGGTGCTGGGCGACGAGAGCGACCCGGACAGTGTCATCTCCCGCCAGATCGACTACTGGCGCGGCACTCTCACGGGACTGCCCGAGCAGTTGGAACTGCCCGCCGACCGGCCGCGCCCGGCTGTCGCCAGCCACCAGGGCGACACCGTGCCCTTCGCCTGGGACACCGACCTCCACCACGGCATCACCCGCCTGGCACGCGCACACCAGTCGAGTGTCTTCATGGTCGTCCAGGCGGCGCTGGCGGCGCTGCTGACCCGGCTCGGCGCGGGCACCGACATCCCCATGGGGTCGGCAATCGCCGGACGTAACGACGACGCGCTCGACGACCTCGTCGGGTTCTTCGTCAACACGCTGGTGCTGCGTACTGATACGTCCGGCGATCCCACCTTCGCCGAACTCCTGGGTCGGGTCAGGGAAGCGGACCTGGCGGCCTTCGCCCATCAGGACGTGCCCTTCGAGCGGCTCGTGGAGATCGTCAACCCCACGCGCTCCCTGGCGCACCACCCGCTCTTCCAGGTGATGCTGACCTTCCAGAACAACGACGCCGAGCTGGAACTGCCCGGACTCACCGTGCAGGGCCATCCGCTGGACGCGGCGTCGGCCAAGTTCGACCTCTCCTTCGACGTGGAAGAGCAGCACGACAGCAGCGGTGTGCCGTCGGGCATGCGGGGGTCGGTGGAGTTCGCGACCGACCTCTTCGACCGGCAGACCGCGCAGAGCATCGCGACATGGCTGGAGCGCCTGCTGCGCAACGCCGTTGAGGACGCCGCACGGCCGATCGGCGAGCTGGACGTGCTCACCGCGCGGGAGCGTGAGCTGCTGCTCAACGGCTGGAACGACACCGCGCGC